>SVGK01000167.1 GCA_015056395.1 Clostridiales bacterium | reverse complement strand
CCATATAAGCGTAGCCGTTCATCGTGCCGGCATACAGGTCCCTGAGCCATGTGAACGGCTGCAGCAGCCCTTCCGAGAAGCCGGCGGATATGACGGCGAACAGCGTCAGCACGCCGAACGCCGCAGCCAGCCCTATGCCGAACGCGGCCAGCGCCTTTTTGTCGCGGCCGCGCACGAGGCGTATCACGATCGCCGCCAGGCCTATGGGCGCGAACAGCAGCGCCTGCGGCTTGACCAGCATCGCAAGCGCGAACCAGATCAGCGCGGTGATGTTGCGGTCCTCGTCCGCGTCCAGCGCGGCCAGCGCGATCATCAGCGTGAACACGCTGTCGATCTGCCCCCACGCGGCGGAATCGGTGAACACGGCGGGATCGAACGCGAAGAACGCCGCAAGCACGCACGCCCAGCGCGCGCCCAGCGCCTTGCGCCCCTTCAGGTAGATCAGCCACGCCGCGCCCAGGTCGAACAGTATCGGCCAGAGCTTGATCAGCACCAGGTGGCCGGGGCCGCGCACGGCGAGCCCAAGCAGGTTCGTAAGCCCCGCGATGGGCGCGAGCATCCACATGTAGAGCGGCGGATAGTCGCACCAGCCCTCGCCGTAGAAGCGCGCGGGGCCGTTTGCGAGCATGCGCTGCGACCACGCGGTGAAGCAGCTGATGTCCGTGTTGTAGCCCGGCACGCGCGCGGCCAGCACCAGCCGCACCAATGCCGCGGTCAGCGTCACGAGCGCCATCCATATCGCGTAGCGCTTTTGCTCCGCCTCGGGCGCGCGCCCGGTCTTGCGGAACAGCGCCGCGGCGGCCAGCGCCCACAGGAACGAGAGCAGCAGCCACGCCTCTGTGTTGCGCGCGGGCACGTCCGGTTCGGCGTCCGCCGTCTCGGAGGCGGCCGACTGCGGGCGCTCCAGCTCCTGCGCCTCTATGCCCGCCGGCAGCGCTTCCAGCTTCGTGACGGACACGTTGTCGAACCACGCGCGGCCGGTATTCTCGCTTCCGTAGCCGCCCACGCGCGCGAACAGCTTGATCTCGGTCTGCTCGGGGCCCGTGTGCCCGTAGAGCTCCAGATCCTCCCACGCGCCGGCCGTGTCGAACAGCTCGTTCGAATACGAGAACGTGCCGTCCACGGACAGCGTCGCGCCCTTCTGATCCGTGCCTATGCCCTCGGCGCGGCACAGCGCGGTGATGTGATAATACGAATCCGGCTCGACCGGCACCACCTGCACGAAGCGCGCGTCGTTCTTCGTGACGTTATAGACGGAAATGCACTTGCCCTCGTAGCCGTCGTCCTCGACGGTCAGGCGGCTTATGCCCTCGTCGGTATACCACATGGCGCGCGTCCAGCCGTAGGGCAGGTCGTCCAGCACCGACGCGAAGTCGCCGTTCACGACCAGGTTCTCCTCGGCCAGCGCGGGCACGGGAAGCAGCAACAGGAATACCAGCGCCATCAGCGCGGAAAGCTTAGACATATCCAGGTCTCCTCCGTGGAGAAATATTCAACTTAATATTATTCTATATCGGAACGCGGAAATCCTGCTTTTGACGGGAAAAGATGGGTGTGCCTATGTAGATCTGCCTGTTGCCGCCGACGTTCGATTATGGTATACTGAGCACAGGAACGCCCGGGGCCTTGCGCCCCGCCAAGGAGGATGACCATGAAGTTTTCCGAAATGCCCTATACGAGGCCGGACCCGGACGCCGTGAAGGCGTCGCTTTCGGCCCTGACCAGGCGACTGATCGACGCGAAGAGCTACGACGAGGCGCGCGCCGCGTTCCTTGAGAAGGAAGAGGCGGGCAAGGCCGTGGAGACCATGGCTTCGCT
Source organism: Clostridiales bacterium (assembly GCA_015056395.1). Lineage (GTDB taxonomy): Bacteria > Bacillota > Clostridia > Christensenellales > Aristaeellaceae > Faecivicinus. Next base: position 4,298 of record SVGK01000167.1, on the reverse strand, counting down.
TGCGTACGTGCGCCACTCGATCGACACGCGCGACGGATTCTATGACGGCGAGATCGCATTCTGGGACGAGATCCGCCCCGAGCTTGAGGAATACGAGCAGGCGTGGAACGACGCTATGCTGGCCTTGCCCTTCCGCGGGGACTTTGAGCACGAGTTCGGCGGCCTCATGTTCGTCAACGCCGAGATCAGGAAGAAGACCTTCTCGCCGGAGATCATCGCGGACCTGCAGCGGGAGAACGAGCTTTCCACCGAATACGGCAAGCTGATCGCCTCGGCACAGATACCCTTTGAAGGCGGCACCTATACGCTGTCGCAGCTGGAGCCGTTCCAGGACGACCCCGATGACGCCCGCCGCCTTGAGGCGTGGGTGGCCAAGGGCGGCTGGTACAAGGAGAACCAGACGCGGCTGGACATGATCTATGACGAGCTGGTGAAGCTGCGCGACGGCATGGGCCGCAAGCTGGGCTACGACGGCTACACGCAGCTGGGCTACTGGCGCATGCAGCGCAACTGCTACACAAAGCAGGATGTGGAGAAGTTCCGCGCCGCGGTGCGGAAGTACCTCGTGCCGGTGGCGGATCTCATCATGCGCGCGCAGGCTGCGCGCATCGGAAGGCCCTATCCGCTCTCGTTTGCGGACAGCGCGCTGATGTTCCGCGGCGGCAACCCGCGTCCCGTGGGCACGTCTGACGACATACTGGCGCAGGGCAGGGCGTTCTACGACGCGCTTTCGCCCGAGGCCGGCGCGTTCTTCCGCACGATGCTCGACGAGGAGCTCATGGATGTGCTGGCCACAGAGGGCAAGGAGGGCGGCGGCTATCAGACGGAGTTCCCGCTGTACGAAAGGCCGTTCATATTCTCGAACTTCAACGGTACGCAGGGCGATGTGGAGGTCATCACACACGAGGCGGGCCATGCCTTTGCCTACTGGATGAACCGCAAGCGCGTGCCCGGGGAATACTGCACGCCTACGGCCGAGGCCTGCGAGGTGCACTCCATGAGCATGGAGTTCTTCGGCTGGAAGAACGTGGAGGGCTTCTTCGGCCCCGACGCGAGAAAGTTCATGTACAGCCACCTTGCCAGCGCGCTGACGTTCATACCCTACGGCACGATGGTGGACCATTTCCAGCACATCGTCTATGAGAAGCCTGAAATGTCACCGGCCGAGCGCCACGCGGCGTGGAAGCGGCTTTTGGGCGAATACCAGCCGTGGCTCAGGCTGGACGGCGAGATCCCGTTCTTTTCAGAGGGCGAGGGCTGGCAGAGGCAGATGCACATCTATGAGAACCCGTTCTACTACATCGACTACTGCCTGGCGCAGACGGTCGCGCTGCAGTTCTGGGTGCTGCTGCAGAGAGACCCCGCGTATGCGTGGGACCGCTACATGGCCTATACGAAGCAGGGCGGCAGCCGCACGTTCACACAGCTTTTGCAGCACGCGGGCCTGCGCTCTCCCTTCGACGAGGCGTGCATGAGGGAGGTCTGCAAGGCCGCGAAGAGATGGCTCAATGATTTCGACCTGACCGGCATAGAATAAGTCCGGCGGGCGCGACGGAAAGGTGGAGGGATGATCTATGTGCGCTGATATGACGCAGGAGCAGCGGCTGGCGGCGCTGGTCGAGGCCTTCAAGGCCGATTCGGGCGAATACGCCGATATCGAAACGCCCGGGGACGCGGAGGGCCGAAGGCGGCTGCTGCGCTCCCTCATGAACATACGCATGCCGCGCCCCATGTCCCCCGAGATATTGCGCCTGCAGGACGCGTATCTCAGGGAACGGGCGCGGGAGAAGGGCATCGTGGCCCCGGAGGACATACCCGTCGCCGAAGGCGCGATGTCGGTCTGGCAGGGCGACATCACGCGGCTCAGCGTGGACGCCATCGTCAACGCGGCGAACGCGCAGATGCTGGGCTGCTTCGTGCCGATGCACGGATGCATAGACAACTGCATACACACGTATGCGGGCGTGCAGCTTCGGGCGGAGTGCGGCCGGCAGATGGACGCGCTCAGGGCGAAGCACGGGCCCGGCTACGAGCAGCCGACCGCCGTGCCCATGCTGACGGAAGGCTACGACCTGCCGGCGAAGAAGGTCATACACATCGTCGGGCCCATCGTCACGGGCGTTCTTACGCCGGCGCTCGAACAGGATCTCGCCGATTGCTATCGGAACACGCTCGAGCTGTGCGTGCAAAACGGCCTGCGCACGGTCGCGTTCTGCTGCATCTCCACGGGCGTGTTCCGCTTCCCGCAGGAGCGGGCGGCGCAGATCGCGGTGCGGACCGTGCGGCGGTGGCTCTCGGAGCACGAGGGCGCCGTGGACCGCGTGATATTCAACGTATTCACCGACAAGGACAGGGGGATCTATGAACGGATACTCGAACGGGCGTAAGCCTGACTACACACGTACGCTTGAGAAGGGCATCGCCTTCGTGCGCGGGCTTCGGGGCGGGCTCACCGACGATACGGGCCGCCGGGAGGAGGGCCTCAGGCGGCTGGCGGACGAGATCCGCACTGCCGATGCCATCGTGATCGGCGCGGGTGCGGGGCTCTCCACGGCGGCCGGCTACACCTACAGCGGAGAACGGTTCGACCGATGGTTCTTCGACTTTGCGGAACGCTTCGGCATACGGGACATGTATTCCGGCGGATTCTATCCGTTCCCGGACGATGAGACGCGCTGGGCCTGGTGGGCGCGCAACATCTACGTGAACCGCTATCTGGACCCGCCCGGGAGCGTCTACCGCGATCTGCTTGTGCTGGTGGGGGACAGGGATTACTTCGTCATCACGACGAATGTGGACCACTGCTTCCAGCGCGCCGGCTTCGACAAGCGCCGCCTGTTCTACACGCAGGGCGCTTACGGCCTGTTCCAGAGCGCGCAGGGCGTCGTCAGGAAGACCTATGACAACGAGGCGTGGGTCATGGAAGCGATGCAGGCGCAGGGCTTCGTGCGCGGCGAAGGCGGCGCGTTCGAGCCGCCGCGTGACGGCCGGCTCTCCATGCGTCTGCCGCACGCGCTCATACCCGTATGCCCGGACGACGGCGGGCCCGTCTCCATGAACCTGCGCGCCGACGACACATTCGTCGAGGACGACGGCTGGCTCGCCGCGGCGGACCGCTACGCCGCGTTCCTGCAGGCGCGCGAGGGCAGGCGCATGCTGTTCATGGAGCTGGGCGTGGGCGGCAACACGCCCATGATCATCAAGTATCCCTTCTGGGCGATGACTGCGGAAAATCCTAAGGCTGTGTACGCCTGTCTCAACTATGACGAAGCCGTCTGCCCGGCGGCGATCAGGGCGCGGTCCATATGCATAGACGGCGACAGCGCGGAGGCGCTCAAGGCGCTGAAGGCGGACATATGTTCGGACGGGGGAGCAAGCTCCCCCGCCGAGGCCACCCCCTCCAGATTTTCCTGAAACCCTGCGGGTTTCCGGGCGGAAGATCTGCAAGGAAGCCATTTTTGCTCTGGTCGGCAGGCCTCCCGGCGCAAAAATGGCTGCGGCCCCGACGTACATGCCGCCGGGTCCGATCGAAGATCAGAGGGGCTCTGCCCCTCCGATACCTCCCCGGAAGTCAGCTGGGGTACGAATGAATAGTTACTCGACATGCGTTTTTTAGGCAACTCTTTTTCAAAAAGGGTTGCCTAAACTACTTTTCCCGATAAACTGACCGTTGCCTCCATAACCCGCATTCGTGTATAATCCTGGCAGAAGGCAGGGCACGGCGGCGGGGAGACAGACGCCGCGCCGAACGACACGACACCGCATAAGGAGGAAGAGCATATGATCTTTGACCGCAACGAGAACAAGCCCGTGATCGCCCTGCTGGGCGCGGGCAGCATGGGCACCGCCATCGCACGCAGGATCGCCGCGGGCAAGAAGATACTGCTGGGCGACATCAGCGAGAAGAACCTGGAGCGCGTCTGCAACGAACTCACCTACAGCGGCTACGACGTGGAGACCTGCGTGGTGAACGCGCTGGACAAGGCCTCCGTCGAGGCGTTTGCGAAGAAGGCCGCGTCGCTGGGACCGGTGATGTACTTCATCGACACCGCGGGCGCGTCTCCCAGCCAGGCGCAGCCGGAGCACATACTGAAGCTGGACATGGTGGGCACAGGCTACGCCGTTGACGCCTTCGGCGAGGTCATGGCCGAGGGCGGCGCGGGGCTGATCATCTCCAGCCAGACCGGCTACATGCTGCCCATGCCGAACGAAGTGGAGCTGGAGATACTGCGCACGCCCACCGAGAAGCTGATGGAGGTTCCCTTCATCGCGGCGCACGCCACCCGCTCCGGCACGGC
>SVGK01000166.1 GCA_015056395.1 Clostridiales bacterium | reverse complement strand
TCATCGGCCTGCGCCTCTTCAGCGGGCTGTTCTTCTTCCGCAGGCTGTGCCTCTTCCGCGGGCTGTGCCTCTTCCGCGGGCTGCGCCTCTTCCGCGGGCTGCGCCTCTTCAGTGGGCTGTGCCTCTTCAGTGGGCTGTGCCTCTTCCGCAGGCTCCGCCGTGCCGCCGTTCTTCAGGGCGTTGTATGTGCCGTCGCCCACCATGCCCGTGGCATCCAGGCCATGCTCCTGCTGGAAGGCCAGCACGGCCCTCTCCGTCCTGGGCCCGAACACGCCGTCCGCGCCGCCGTCCTCCAGATAGCCGAGGGAGATGAGCATCTCCTGCACTTCCCGCACGTCGTCGCCCCTGCTTCCCCTCTCCATCAGCTCTATGGCATAGCCGCTGACGGACATGGAGATGATGAGCATCATACAGACAACGATGGATACGACCTTCTTCATATTCCGCTTACCCTCTTTCATTTTGATGCGTGTTCCCGCTTCCGACACATGCGCCGCGGCTTCGGCGTCGCCATGTGCGGCCTGTCGATTATACACCGTGAAGACACGGTCCGTCTACCATGGTTTATGAAATGTTTGTGGGATCGGCGCGCCTCACAGCCACCGCTGCAGCACCTGCGAAAGCTCGTCAAAGTTGAGCGGCTTGGCTATGTGCCCGTTCATGCCCGCCTTGTAGGCGTTCTGCCTGTCCTCCTCGAACGCGTTGGCCGTCATGGCGATGATGGGTACCGTGCGCGCCTGTTCCGTACCCAGCGCACGTATGGCCATCGTCGCGTCGTAGCCGTTCACGCGCGGCATCTGTATATCCATGAATATGAGCGAATACCGCCCCGGCGCGGCGCTTCGGAACTTCTCGACGGCCTCCGCGCCGTCTTCCGCGTGCTCGACGATCAGTCCTGTCATCTGGAGTATGTGTGTCGCGATCTCCGCGTTGATCGGGTTGTCCTCGGCAAGCAGTATCCTCTTGTCCGAATAGCTGAGCTCCTCCAGCTTCTTGAGCGGCCTGTCCTTCGAGTCGCCCCGTTCGCTGTCCAACAGCGACTTGAACACGCGCACGAACTTCGTCCGAAACAGCGGCTTGCTCACGAATGCGCTGACGCCGGCCTCACGGGCCTCCGCCTCGATGTCCGACCAGTCATAGGCGGAGATCACGATGATGGGCAGCTCGTCGCCGACCGCCCTGCGTATCTGGCGCGCCGTCTCCAGTCCGCCCATGTCCGGCATGCGCCAGTCTATGATCACGGCGTAGAAGTCGCGCCCCTGCTCGTGCCGCGTCGCGACGCGCTCCACCGCCGCCTTGCCCGAGAGCGCCCATTCGCTGTTCATGCCCAGGTCGTTCAGTATGCAGCACGCGGATTCGCAGCTGACCGGGTCGTCGTCGGCCACGAGCACGTGCAGGTCCCTGAACTCCGCGTGCACGGTGTCGTCCGGCTCCTGCAGCCTCAGATAGATGGTCACGGTGAACTTGCTGCCAAGCCCGTATGTGCTCTCGACCTGTATGTCCCCGCCCATCATGCGCACCAGATTGCGCGTGATGGCCATGCCCAGCCCCGTGCCGGACTGCGCCTGCGCGGCCTTGTCCTCCGCGCGCGTGAACGGTTCGAATATGTGGGCAACGAACTCCGGCTTCATGCCTATGCCGTTGTCCTCGATCGTGAACTCGTACTGCCCGATGTCCTGCACGTTCGACGGCCGTTCACTGAGCCCGCACACGATGCGGCCGCCGTCCGGCGTGTACTTGATGGCATTGCTCAAAAGGTTGACCAGTATCTCCCGCACGCGCGTGCTGTCGCCGATCACCTTCTCGTGCGCGACATCGCCAATGTGCACCGCCAGGCTGTGGCCGCGCGCCTCGACCTGCGGGCGCGTCATCGTGAGCACGCTGTCGACCAGCTCGGAGAGGTCGAAGTCCTCCTCCTGCAGGTCGACCTTGCCCGACTCGATCTTGTTCATGTCCAGCACCTCGTTGATCAGCGAGAGCAGGTGGCCGGACGAATCCATGATCTTCTTCAGGCAGTCGGCCACGCGCTCGCGGTCGTCGATGTGCGTCGCGGCGATGGCCGTCATGCCTATGATGCCGTTCATCGGCGTGCGCATATCGTGGCTCATGCTGGCGAGGAAGTCGCTCTTGGCCTTACTGGAGGCGTTCGCGGCCTCCATGGCGTCCCTGAGCGTGCGCTGCATCTCCTGATCCTTGCGCACCTCTTCGTCGACATCCTTGAAGCCCATCATGACGCCCGTGCGCCCGCCCGGCATGTTCACCTTGCCTAAGTCTATGCGGTAGTAACGCGGGCCGGACGCCAGTGCGCGTATGAAGTTCACGGAGAAGCTGTCCCTGGTCCTGAACTGTTCGAGTATGTACGGAAGACCGATCTGCTCCTGCATGCGCTCCCGGTCCTGCGGGGCGACCATGTTCTGCACGTACTGCGTCTTCGTGTCCGTGTACTTCGCGTGGCTCAGCGCGTCGCGTATCGCCTCGTCGTGCGCCGCGTCCATGTCCGTGTGGTACAGCGAGCAGCTCTCCGTGATCACGTCGTTGATCAGCCACACGGTGTTGTAGTTGTTCGTGAGCGTGGCGATCACTGCGTCGCGCACGGCGGTGTCGGTCTCCTGGCGCGCGCGCTTTTCCGTGATGTCCGATATGAACACCGTGTACACGCCGCCATAGGCCTCCGTCTCGGTGTAGTGGCCGTAGTCGTCCACCCAGCGCACGGCGCCGTCCCGGCGTATGATGCGGTACTCGGCGTGGTCCAACTGCGCGTCACTGCCGCTGACCTGCTCCTCTATGGCCGCCGTGATGCGGCCATAGTCCTCGGGATGCACCATGCCCCGGAAGGTGAAGCCCGTCAGAAGCGTGAATTCGTCCTGATCGGCGCAGCCGAACAGATCGAACACCGCCTTGTTCGCGTAGATCAGCGCGCCCGGGGCGTCCGCCCTGTAGACGAAGAAGGCCCCCGGCATGTGGCTGCCGATCTCCCGTATGATGGGCAGCGTCTGTTCATTGAGCACGAAACTTTTTTCCGACATGTCCGTTGGCCTCCTGCCGTCGCGTGTTTTCCGCGGAGCTGATCATCGTTATCATTTTACTAAAATCCGGTATGAAAAACAACATGTAACGGCGATTTAACCCGAATGTGGCGCCGTGGACGGCGCCGCTACGGGATGTTCCACTCCCCCGTCTCTTCGAAAATCGCCATGTTTCCCGCTTCGATGATGCGCCTGAACGTCTCCTCGTCGCGCACCGTCCAGTACGCGACAGGTCTGTTGCCCCCGAGCGTCGCGGGCAGCTTCCCCGAAGACACGTCGCACGCGATGAAATCCGGACGGCCTATCGCGTTGAACGCGATGCCCGAAAGCATCCACTTCCCCGCCCGGCCCATGCGCGCCGCGGCTTGAGCGACGGGCCGCCCCACCAGCTGGCCGCGCCTGTACTGGGGATGATGCCACCTGAACCACGCCACGACCAGCGGGTCGAACGACTCGACCAGCGCAGGTCCCCCGTATCCCTTCAGAAGCGCGGCGGTCCTCTCGCAGATCCCGCGCCGGTCGTCGCCGCGCTTGATCTCGATCAGCAGCGGCACGCTGCCGTCGACGGCCCTCAGCACGTCGGCAAGGCGCGGTATGCGCCCCTCGCCCGGCAACAGCGGGATCGCCATGAGCTCCGCGCAATCCAACTCCGCCACGCGGCGGGCGTCGCCCGCCATGCGCGTAAGCGTTTCGTCGTGGAACACCATGACCTGCCCGTCCCGGCTCAGCCGCACGTCCAGCTCTATGCCATACCCGCGCGCCGCGGCCGCCTTGAACGCTGGCAGCGTGTTCTCCGCGATGCCGCGCCCGTGCAGGCCCCTGTGCGCGAACGCCGTGCCGCGCCACGCGTCCATGGAGCGGCGCGAAGGCATGGGCAAAAACAGCAGCAGAAGAAACAACAGTATCAAATACACGCAAAGCATGCGTGCCACCTCTCCCTGAAACGACAAAACGGGACGGCACAAACCGTCCCTTTTGTCCCATGTTCGGTCATTTGGGTCTGCGTATGGAATAGCCGGCGTCGCGGTAGGCCGCCACGGTGCGCACGTTGCAGGACACCGTGTTGATGGCCGCCTCGCCGCCGCCCTGTTCGATCAGCATGAACTGCGTCTTCGCGGCGTCGGTGTAGTACAGGAACACCACAACATGCGCGCCGGACTTGTTGATCAGGTCGCCCGTGCGCAGCGCCGTCCAGTCGTTGATCGTGACATAGTACGACGCCTTCCCGATGGCGCGCGTGGTGTCCGAGGCGCGGTCGGAGCCCTTGCCCCACAGCGATATGGACGCGAACGCCGAGCAGTCGTTGCCGGGATACTGCCTGTCCGAGAACTTCGAGCCGTTCAGCTTATAGTAGCCCTTGCCCGTGTCCTTGTAGTAGCCCTGGTTCACGACGGACTCCGCAGAGTTGACGCGGTTGTTCTGCGTGTAGGGCAGGCCGTAGTACACCGTGCCCGGCTTGAAGTCCTTCGCGCCGTCCTCGGAATTGGCCGCCTTCCAGTAAGGCTCCCTCGTGTCCGTCATCCAGGGGAACTCGTACATCGAGAACGCCCGTTCCACGGCGGTCTTGCGCGCATCGTACTCGGACGAAGTGATCGTGCCGGCCGTGTAGAGCTTCTTGACCACCTTCAGCGCGGTGTCGCGCACGGCGCGTATCTTTGAGAGGTTCTGCTGGATCTCGGCCGTGGTGGTACGGCGGTCCGGTATCGTCATCTCCAGGTCCGGATTGTCCACGCAGATCCTGACCGAGACGGTGAGGGAACTGTCGCGCGTACACGTGCCGCGCACCGTGACATAGCCGAAGCTCAGCGCATAGAACGTGTTGGTCTTCGAGTCGAGCGTCAGTATGTTCGGGTCGCCGGTCTGCCACTTCATGCTCGCGGAGGCGGTCGAGGGCTTCACGGCGATCTTAGGCGTCCACGTGTCGCCGACCTCCATCATCGCCGGCGCGTTGGTGATGGCCACGTCCGTGGGCGTGTACAGATCCGCCACCTCGACCGTGATCGTCGCCGACAGGCCGTTGGAGGTCGAACAAGTCACCTTGGACTTGCCGATCGCCTCGGGATGCACCACGCCGGAGGCGTCGATCGTGAAGAAGCCCTCCGTGGCTATGTCCCAGTGGAAGCTGACCGCGCTGCCCTCGTCCACGACGGGCTTGAGCTTGAGCGTCTCGCCGATGTCCACCGTGTACTTGGACTTCGCGAACGACAGCGTCGTCGGCGCGGGCAGCACCTCGACGGTCTTCTCCGCCTTGAGCTTGCCCGCCGTGGCGCACAGCACCGCCTTGCCCTTCTTCAAGCCCGTCACGACGCCCTTCTTGGAGACCTTGATCGCGTCGCCGGACGACACGGACCACGTCACGCTTGCGCTCGTGCCCTCGGGCGCAAACGACACGCCCGCGGTCACGCTCTCGCCCGCAGATATGGATTTGGGGAACGAGATCGCGATGCTCTCCGGCTTGCCTATGACAGTCAGCTCGCACAGCGCGTATTTTCCGTTGTATGCGGTGACCTTGAGGCGCGTCTTGCCCATCTTCAGACCCGTCACGACGCCGTTTTTGTCGACGGAGGCGATGCTCTCGTCCTCCACCGCGAACTTGACGGACGCGACATCCGTCTCGGTGAAGCTCCACTTGAGCTGCTTCGTCGCGCCCACGCTCACCTCGACGTCGCTTTCAGCGAAGCTGACCGTCGTGTCCGCCCTGACGACCTTGACCGTGAGCTTGCAGGTCTTGCCGTTGCCCGTGGTCACGGTCACAGTGGTCGTACCCCTTCGCACCGCCGTGATCAGGCCCGTGTCGCTCACCTTGGCGTACTTCGACTTCTGCGAGGCGTAGCTGAACGTGGTCGCCACGCCCTCGTCGATCTGGGGCTTCAGCTGCAGCGTGTCGCCCACGCCTATCGTCACCGTGGAGTACGGGAGCTTCACGAACGTGCACGCCGGAAGCACCTCGACCTCTATCTGCGCCTCCACGCCGGGAACATATGTGCTTGCGGTGACGGTCGTCTTGCCCACGGCCACGCCCGTGACCTTGCCCGTCTCGGCGTCGACCTTCGCGATCTTCGTGTTCGCGGACGCATACGTGATCTCGCCTGCGGCGTTCTCATTGAGCTTGGCCTGC
>SVGK01000165.1 GCA_015056395.1 Clostridiales bacterium | reverse complement strand
TGGTCGACAAGGACGAGGCGCATCCCGGCAAGGTCGTGCTGGATGTAAAGAACCTGCACGTGCCTTCGCGCCTGTACAAGCACGACGCCGTGAAGGGCGTCACGTTCCAGGCGCACGCGGGCGAGATCACCTGCATCGCCGGCATCGACGGCAACGGCCAGTCCGAGCTGATTTACGCGCTGTCCGGCCTGGAGAAGTGCTCCGAGGGCACCATCGCGCTGAACGGCCAGGACATCACGCACGCGCCCATAGCCAAGCGCAGCGCGGCGGGCGTGAGCCACATCCCCGAGGACAGGCACAAGCACGGGCTGGTGCTGGACTACACGCTCGAACAGAACATGGTGCTGCAGAACTTCAGGGAGCCGCGCTTCCAGCAGATGGGCTTCATCAAGTTCGGCGCCGTGCGCCAGTACGCCGAGCGCCTGATCGAGCAGTACGACGTGCGCTCCGGCCAGGGCCCCGTCACCGTCGCGCGCTCCATGTCGGGCGGCAACCAGCAGAAGGCGATCATCGCGCGCGAGATCGACCGCGACCTGCCGCTGATCATCGCCGTACAGCCCACGCGCGGCCTGGACGTCGGCGCAATCGAATACATACACAAGCAGTTGGTCAACCAGCGCGACGCCGGCAAGGCGGTGCTGCTGGTATCGCTGGAGCTGGACGAGGTCATGAACCTCTCCGACCGCATACTCGTGATGTACGAGGGCGAGATCGTCGGCGAGCTGGATCCCAAAGAGACCACCGTCGAGGAACTCGGCCTGTACATGGCCGGCGCTAAGCGCCAGGAAATGGGGGTGACCGCGTGAAGACCTCTTTCTGGGATAAGGAAGGCAGCAAATCCGTACTGGCCTCGCTGCTGGCGATACTGGTCGGCATGCTGGCCGGCAGCATCATCATATTGATCGTGGGTCTCACCAACCCGAGCCTGGGCGCGAAGGGCGCGTGGGAGGGCATACGCCTGGTCATAGGCGGCCTGTTCTCCACCGGGCGCAACCCGGCGGGCAGCCTGACGTTCGGCTTCAATCCCTCGACGTTCGGCAACATGCTGTTCCGCGCCACGCCGCTGATCATGACGGGCCTTTCCGTGGCGCTGGGCAACAAGGCGGGCCTGTTCAACATCGGCGCGCCCGGACAGTACCTGGCCGGCACCACCGCAAGCCTCTACATCGCGCTGAACGTGCCCACCACGAGCGTGCCTTCCGGCATCGTGTGGCTGCTGGCGCTGCTGGGCGGCATGGCGGCGGGCGCGCTGTGGGGCGCGATACCCGGCCTGCTCAAGGCGTATCTGAACATCAACGAGGTACTCGCCTGCATCATGACCAACTGGATCGCGGCGAACCTGACCACCTGGCTTTTCGACATCGGCAACATCAAGAACACGGTCGAGGGCACCAAGTCCTCCTACGTGCTCAAGACCACCTACAACAACGTGGCCACCGGCAAGGTGGGGCTCGACAAGATCTTCCCCGGCTCGCAGATCAACGGCGGCATACTGGTGGCGATACTGCTGGCGGTGTGCGTCTACATACTGCTCAGCAAGACCACCATGGGCTATGAGCTCAAGGCATGCGGCGCGAACCGCTTCGCGGCGCGCTACGCCGGCATCAAGGACAAGCGCAACATCGTGCTGACCATGGCGATGGCGGGCGCGCTGGCCGCGGGCGGCGCGGCGCTCTACAACCTGTCCGGCAACACCGAGTTCTTCTGGAACACCTATCAGTCGCTGCCCAGCGAGGGCTTCAGCGGCATACCGGTGGCGCTGCTGGCGGTCAACAACCCCATAGGCGTGATATTCACCGCGATATTCATGTCCATGCTGTCCATATGCGGCCAGCAGCTGACCAACCTGACGGCGTACAACGAGTACATCACCGACGTCATCATCGCCGTGATCGTGTACCTGTCGGCGTTCATGCTGGTCATCAAGCTGTGGATCACCAAGTTCCGCAAGTCCCGGCTCGACAGGAAGGGAGGCGCAAACTAATGGCATTCCTGATCAGACAGACATTGGTCTACGCCGTGCCGCTCATGCTGGTCGCGCTGGCCGGCGTGTACGCGGAGCGCAGCGGCATCATCAACCTGGCGCTTGAAGGTATCATGATCTTCGGCGCGTTCATGGGCGTGCTGTTCGTGCGCCAGGTGCAGCAGTGGCAGTGGTTCGCGCAGGCCTACGCGGACAAGGCCTACCTCCAGCTGCAGCTGTTCGCGCTGCTGGCCATCGTATTCTCGGCGATATGCGGCGCGCTGTTCTCGACGCTGTTGGCGTTCGCCGCGATCAACTTGAAGGCGGACCAGACCATAGGCGGCACGGCGCTCAACCTGCTGGCCCCGGCGTTCGTGCTGTTCTTCATACGCATCATCGCAAACCAGAACACGATGAACATGTATGAAGGCGACGCGGCGAGCTGGTTCATGCTGAAGAAGGCCATGTTCGGCTACGGCAAGAAGGAAGAGATGAGCTTCCTGGGCTCCACGTTCGTGGACAAGGTCTATGTGGCGACGTACATCTGCATTATCGTGTTCGTCATCATGTCCATCATACTGTACAAGACGCGCTTCGGCCTGCGCCTGCGCTCCTGCGGTGAGAACCCGCAGGCGGCGGACTCGCTGGGCATCAACGTCGTCAAGATGCGCTACGCCGGCACGATCATCTCCGGCGCGCTGGCGGGCATGGGCGGCTTCGTGTACGTGCTGACCACCGCCAACTGCTCAGCCAACGGCGACGTCGCGGGCTTCGGCTTCCTGGCTTTGGCCGTCATGATCTTCGGCAACTGGAAGCCCGGCAACATCTGCGGCGCGGCGCTGCTGTTCGGCCTGTTCAAGTGCATCGCGGCCTCGTACTCGACGCTCGACATCAACGGAGACGGCGTGTACTACCTGAAGGAGCTGAGCCTGAACGCGAACCTCTACCGCATGCTCCCCTACGTGATCACGCTGATCGTGCTGGCCTTCACTTCGAAGAGCTCGCGCGCGCCCAAGGCGGAGGGCATACCCTACGACAAGGGCAAGAGGTGACACCGGAGGTTTTTAAACGGCTGTCGCGGGACATCGTGCCTGCGGCAGTCTTTTTATGTCGACACACCGTGACACATTTTCCGATCTATAATCGCAGCGTCTTCGGACAATACGATCTCATAAGGAGGAAAATGGATTGCAAACAGGAACAACCTCGCCGGTGGAGATCGTCGCGCGCCGCGACGCCTTCACGAAACACTTCCTGACCGCGCCCGGCCGCTTCCGTGCAGTCACACACGACCACCCCATCCACTACTTTGAAGAAGGTGTTTGGAAGGACATCGACAATACGCTGGTGGAAACTGTCGATGTTTTCGGACAACAGGGGTTCCGTAACCGTGCAAATTCACTGCACCTTTCATTTTCAGGCAAATCTGATAGTGACATTTCGGTTCAAATGGAGTATAATGGATGTAAACTCCAGTGGGACCATGAGGGCGTCGACGTCCCCACTGTCACCGTGGAAGGCGCAGCGATACGCTACTGTTGTCAAAACGGGCTGACAGTGCAATGCGAAGCGCGAGAGGACGGCGTCAAGGAGACGTACATCGTCAAAGACGCGGACGCGCTCGACGCGCTGGCCTTACGCCTGTATGGAGACTTCGACATTGCCGCGACGAAGGAAAACGCGGTGACGGTCGCCGACAGCCGGACGGGAGAAAGGCGCTTCATCATCGAACCGCCGGAGGTCTGGGACGCGGACGGAAAACCGCTGCGCCCGGACGTGCACCTTGAAAACTGCATAACTTATTCAAGAATGTCCTTTGTGTTCTCAAAGGACGAACTCGCCCGGGCAGCCTGGCCTGTCACCATCGACCCGCTGGTACGACTGGAGCAGAGGGACGGAGGCCTTGAGAACACATACATACGCAGCGACTACACTACCTCATACTATGGAGGATCCACGCGCCTTGTCACCGGCGTGTACAATACCGCGGAGAGCGTGTCGCTCTTCCGTTTGAAGACGCCCATGCAGCGAAAGGCGAGCGACACGATACTGTCCGCAAAGCTCATGCTGACGGGGTCGGGTTCGTCGTACTTTTCCGACAACTGCGTACTGGGCGCGTACAGGATCACGAAGGACTGGGACTCGAGCAACGTGACGTGGTCCTCCTTCCAGCCGCACGCTTCCGGGAGCATCGATACGAAGCTTTTGAGCTTCAACACATCCAACCGGAACGTTCAGACCTGGGACATCACGGACGCCTACCTGAGCTGGTATGTCAAGGATGAAGAAGGCAATGTCGACAACAACGGCATCGCGCTGAAGCGTCCCCCCGACATAACCTATCGCAGCTACGCTGAGTGGTACTCCTCGCGCAGCAGCACGACAAGCTGCCGGCCCTGCATCGTCGTGGATTATCTGAGCCACGCGGGACTCGAGGACTGGTGGCAGTACGAGACCATGACCGCGGGCCGCGCAGGCACGGCGCACGTCGACCTGCTCAACGGCAACCTCGTGGTCTCCCACCCCGACCTGGCGACCGGCGGGCTGAAGCTGCCGTTCGCGGTGACGCACTACTACAATTCGTGCCTGTCGCGCAACATCGCGCCGCACTGCGGCAGCGGCTGGCGCACAAGCGCACACCAGACGCTGCGCAAGGATACGATCGACGGAACGGACTACTATACCTGGACGGACGGCGACGGGACCGATCACTGGTTCAAGGCGACAGGCTCGCAGCCGTGGGAAGACGCCGAAGGCATGAAGCTCAGGCTGAGCATCGACACATCCGCGTCAACCGCGACGATCACGGACAAGTCACACAGCCAGATGGTCTTCCCGCTGCCGACCGGATCAGGCAAGAAGTATATCACGAAGATCATCGACGCGAAGGGCAACGGCGAGACGAACAGCTCCGAGCACAACTGCCAGATGACGTTCACGTGGGACGCGAACGCCGCCGGGAAGCTGTTGAAGGCGACGGATGGCGCAGGGCGCGAGACGCTGTTCGAGTACAATGCCAACGATCTGCTCTCCAAAATCACCGCGCCGGACGGACGGTTCGTCAGGTACTGGTACGATGGCTACAGGCTGATCACGGTAAAGTACTCCGACCAGGCCGACACGCCCGCAAAGTGTACGACCTACACCTACCTCTCCGGCAGCTATCTGATGACTTCGATGCGCAATCACGACGGCACGAAGATCACCATCGGGTACGAAGACCCGGCCACGCTTGAATCATACGCGAACGTGGGCGACCACTACGACGAGCTGGCGCGCCGCGTGACGCGGATCGAGCTGACGAACGGCGACGCGAAGGGCGCCAAGAAACTGTTTGAATACCTTCCCTCTGCGACGAAGGTCACGGAGGTGCGGTCGAACACTGAAGATACCGGCAAGGCACTGACCTATCAGTTCAACGAAAGCGGCAACGTGATCTGTGTCTCGGACGAGCTGGGGAACGCGCAGTGCGCGAAGTTCGAAAGCGGCATACCGAACGCGGTGAGCGACGCCTCGCGCATGCAGAAGGCGGTCATCAACCTGCTGAAGAACATGGACTTTTCCGCGAACTGGACGCAGGCGAGCGGCACGGGCAGCCGCGATACCGGCGTGCGCTGTCTGGGCATGCCGAGCTGGCAAACCACCGGAAGCGCCGCGATCAACCAGCTGATACCCGTCACACGAAGCGGACCGTACACGTTCTCCGTATATGTGAAGACCACAGGCCTCACCGGCACGGGCGCCTGCTGCAAGCTGAGCGTCAACGGCGTGACGACAGCGAGTACACTCATCACCGAAAGCACGGCCGACGCATCGAACGGCCCCGGCGCGGAGGGATGGGAGCGCGTGTTCGTAACGGCGGATGTGCCCAACGGGACGACGCAGATCAAGGTCATACTCTCCTGCATCTCGACCGAGGGGAGCGTGCGTTTCGCCGCGCCACAGCTGGAAGCAGGCGGCGTGCCGAACCGCGTGAACCTCCTGCTGAACGGTGATTTCGCGCGCACGGTGGTAAACACCGAGAACCCCGACAGCGACCGTCTCTTCCCCGCCGACTGGACGAAGGGCGCGGGCATCACCACGGCCATAGAGAACTGCGTGCGCCCGAACGGCCACGGCATGCCGGACTGCCTGATGGGCAACGCTCTGCGCATGCAGAGCGGCAAGACCGCATCGGACGTCGCGTTCCACCAGGTGGTGGACGTCTCCGGCGGCGAGGGCGA
>SVGK01000009.1 GCA_015056395.1 Clostridiales bacterium | reverse complement strand
TCAATCGGCCATTCGGCGGCTCGATGATCACGATGTCCCTGTTCTGGCGCAGCAGCGGCAGCATGCTGACGCCCCTGAACGTATAGACCAGCCGCCCGTCGCGCGCGAGTATCTCTTCGAATGTCGCCATCGTATCCCCCCGTCGGCGGGCGTTGGATCGCCTGCCCTGAGAGGATTGTAACACATACCGGCCACGGGCGCAAGGGGGCAATGGTATTGAGATCGCGACCGCTGTCCGCTTTCCCGCGATGGTCCCGTCATCCCAGCGTCAGTGCCAGCTCGATCTCGTCGTCGTCTTCCACGCCCGTCGGGCGAAAGCCCCTGCTCTCATACAGCTTTCTTGCGATCGCATTTTCCCTGTTGCAGGTCAGGGCCACCCTGTCCGAATCGCCGAAGGGCTTCGTCCCGATGTACCTGAGCGCCAGGTCCAGCGCGGCCGCGCCGTAGCCGCGCCCCTGTGCGGCTGCGTCGATCATCATGTGCCAGATGTCGTATTCGGGAACGTCATGGTCATAGATCACCATGAGGTAGCCGACCATGTTCCCGTCTGCGTATATCCCGAACGGTTGGCACTGCTCCCTGTAGACGTAGGCCTGCGCGAGGCTCCGTATCGGGTGCGATACGAAGCGCTCCTGTCCCGGCGCGAGCCTGAGCGCGAACGCGTCCAAAAAGTTGTCCTCTGTGATGGGCCTGAGTTCTGTCAAGGCTTTCTTCCTTTCCATACTGTGTTTCCTGCCCGGGCCCCGGACCTTGGCGGACCGGGACCCGGGCGCGCGTTGCCGCGCGCCTGTCAGCGGCGCTTCACGGGCCAGCAGACCTCCGTCACGAATTCGTCGGGATCCTGCGTCTCGTGCGGGCTGACGTGGTAGATGTTGAACATGGCGCCCGCGGGCTCGTATCCGTTGGCCTCGATCCACGCAGCCACGGCCGCGTAGACCTCCGTGATCAGCGCATAGCTTCCCTTATAGGTGCAGCTGGCAACGGTGACCTCCGGCAGCGTGCGGAACTTCACGTGCTCCGTGTCGGGATAACTGCCCTTCACGGTCTTCCACGCCATCACCTCCACGTTCTCCTCCCTGTACTCCTTGTCCAGGAAGTCCACGGCGCAGAGGCAGGGGTCCGCCTCCACAAGGCCCATGCGGGCGGTCTCGTGCAGCAGCGTGCTCCACACCATGCCCTCGTCCTCGTAGCGGGGTATGGTCATGCGCACGGTCGCGGCGTATCGTTCGGGGATGGTCCTGACTGTCACATCATATCGCATGCGCTCTTCCTTTCTCAGCCTGTCTTCGGCTGCGTCCAGAAGCGTCAGCTTGTGCGCCGTATCCCGGGAAAGGGCCTCCAGCTCCGCCCGTCTGTCGGCAAAGAACCGCTTCAGCCGTTCGCGGTCGTCATAGACCTCGAGCATCCCGGCGATGTCGGCCAGGGAAAAGCCCATGTCCTTCAGCGCGGCGATGCGGCCCGCCCTGGGCAGCTGGTCTTCCCTGTAATACCGATAATCCGTGAAGCGGTCGATCTCGGCGGGCTTCAGCAGGCCGATCTCATCGTAGTGGCGCAGCATCCTGACGCTGACTCTGGACAGCTTCGAAAATTCTCCGATCTTCAGCATGGCGGTACCTCCATATGCCTGTGTCCCTTGAGCTCGCACATATCATAATGCCTGCCACGGTGTGAGAGTCAACCCCCTTTTTTCGACTTTTTTGTCCGCGCGTTTGTTCCGATGCGGCATCGTCACCGGCGAGCGAAAAGCGCCACGAGGCCCGCGACGATCGCCGCGCCGGGTATCCAGATGAGCGTCAGTATGCCGCGCTTTTTGAGCACCTGCGGCCAGGTCTGCACATACGGTATGCCCTCCGTGCCCGGTATGGCCCAGAAGCGGCTGTGCCCCACCCAAAGGCGGTCGATCACGATGCCGTCGAACCAGTTCATGACCTCCAGGAACAAGAGCGCCTGCACATAGGCTTCGCGGAAGACGCGCACGCCGTTCCACACCCGTATGATGGCAACGAGCGCCGCCAGCATGACCGAAAAGAACAGCGTCATGAAGCGCTTCCGCCTGCGCGCGACGCTCTGCCGGTCCGCGAGCCTCAGCGCGTAGGCCTTCTCCTGCACGGGCTTCGGATAGAAGTACAGGCCGTTCAGCGCGTCGCTCCCGACGCCGAGCTTCACCATCAGCGCAAACAGCGCGCAGTATATGACAAGCTGTAATAATATCATGAGGATGCCCCTTCCTTCCCTGAGGGCCTCCTCCGGCTGACCAGGAAGCCCCGCCCGTCCGTGACGGTCTCGTATTCCCGCGCGATGGGGTTTTCGCTGCCCACCACCAGATAGTCGCACACGTCGCCGTTGCCGCATGTGCTTTGGCGTATCAGCTGTCCGTGGAGCTGGCCTATGCCGAAGAAGTCGCTGTTGCACAGGAGCGGCAGCACGTGCAACAGGCCGTGCTCTTTGGCGAAGACCGCGTTCGGGCACTGCGTGAAGCAATAGCGCGCCGCGCGGTGCCGCCTGTCGTAGGGCGCGTCCACGTTGACGAAGCCGGCGGGCCACTTGCGTATGTCCCTGCGGTCGCGATCGCCGGAGCGGCGGAACACCTTGTCGATCAGCCACATGTCCGCAGGCCTGTTCAGGTCGAAGACCTTGCCGAGCTTCGTGAAGGACCCCATGAACATGTTCTGGACGAAGTCCTGCAGCTCACCTATGGGCGGCCTGTCCGGCAGCGATACGTACAGCGCGAACACCAGAAGGCCTCCGTAGATCGCGCGGGCATGGCCGTTCCTCCGGCCGCCATAGTCCGGCAGGTCCGCAAGCCAGACCCCATACTGCCGTTCGATGTCCTTCCATATGGCGGCAGCCCGGTCGGGCGCGTACCGCGCCGCGAGGAAGCGCCGCACGTCCGCGGTGTAGGGCAGATCCTTCAGGAGGATATGATCTGCGTGGTCTTGTCTTTGTATGGACATCGTTACAGCCTCCCTGGAGTCATTGCCTGTCCTTGTCGAACCTGAGCCTGTAGTCGCAGCAGGCCGCGCCTTCGGACACGGCGGTGGTGCGTTCGTAGCGTATGCGGCGGAAGCCCTGCATATAGGCCTTGTCCATGTGGCATATGCACAGCACCGCCCTTTCGCAGCCCAGCTGCTTTGCCAGCTCGTGATAGGGGCAGGACAGTATGTCCACGCCGTACATCTCGGGCGGCTGCGAGACGATGCGCCGCCTGTAGCCCAGCGCCTCGCCGCTCATGCGGTCCATGATGCCTGCCACGTGCCACCAGATCAGCTCCGGCACGCCGGGCAGTCGCGTGACGAGGCGCACCAGGCGTTGAAAGCGCCGCCCCATATCGTCGCCGTAGGCGTTCAGCAGCGCTTCGGCATCCGAACCGTGGCGCGCCAGCACGCGGTACAGCGCCACGGCGGGAAGCGCCATGGCGCCCTTGTGCCGCCTGAGCGTGGGCTGCTGTGAGAGCGTGTCCGCGTATTCCCGGCCCGCCTCCTTCCAAAGGGCGTCGCCGGACTCCCGACCGTATGCGGCGCGCAGCTTCTTTCGAAAGCCGCGGTAGAACCATTGCCTGTCCAGGGCGCCCATGGGCCGTCACTCCTCTCTGAGAAAACGGGTCACTTCCCGGCGAAAGCGCTCCGGGAACATCAGCACCAGCTCGGCGTGTGCAAGTCCCTTGAACATGCGGGGCACGGCCTGCGGATAAGCCCTGCGCGTGTAGGCCAGGTCCTGCCTGCGCGCGCGCTCCTCTTCCTCGCCGTACCAGTATTCTATGCGCGTGTTTACCCTGGGAACGGGGTCCGGCATGGCGTAGTTGTTCGTGGACCAGAACACGTTGTAGATGGTCCGCGGCGTGAAGTGATGCTTTTCGAAGTCGAATATCCTGCGGTAGTGCTCCTCCGGGTCCTCGCCTTCGGGCGTCCATCGCGCGGGCGGGGCCGCAAGCTTCATCATGCGCATGGACTTCGTGACGAGCATGATCGTCGCCCAATCCCACAGGGCGATCAGGCGGCATATGGGGCGCGGGTACGGATAGGGCGTGATGCCCGCGTCGATGATCGCCCTGTCCACAGGGATGTCCTGCGTGGCGAGGAAGCGTATCACGCTGGCGCCGCCCATGGAGACGCCGTACATCGCGTCGATGTGCGCGACGCCCCGCTGCCGCAGGCCCTCCGCCGCGTCCTGCACGTTCTTCTCAAGCGACATGAACGTGGTGCCGGCCTCGTCGTGGCCGTCCGCGATCACCAGGTACACGTGATGGTCCGCGGCCATCGCCTCCGCGGAGGCCTTGAACACCCACCAGGGCTCCGCGGCGCACTGGAACATGACGAAATTCCTTTCGTGCGCCGCGCCGAATTCATAGATCTTCATCTGCGCATCAGCCTGCCGAGGGCTGAGAGTGAGCGGCTGTCGTCAGGGAAGTCGTGTATCTCTCCTTGCATTAGTATTAACTAACTGTGCGTTCAAAAGATGAGCCGACCGCGTGTCGACTTTACCATATTCTATAGCCGCGCACCCGCTTTGTCAAGCGGCGGCAGTGTTAATTGCCTTGGGGCAGGCGGCACGGCATGTGTGGGGAGAGACCCGGAGCGGGATGCGGCGGAGGGGAGGCCGCCGCTGTGGATGATGCCGTAAACCGCAGTCTCCGTAGGGACGCCATTCAGGGCCCCCGCCCGCGCGTGAGCGCACATTCTATCGCATATCCGAAGGAACGACCTGTCTCATCCGATCCCAGCCGTCTGAACATTGCGATGGACGGAGACACGCCGGCCCGGAGGCGGCCACTGCGGGCAAACGCATTTAGGGGGCTGCCTCGAACGAGACAGCCCCCATGTACGGGCCTTCAGCCAATCGACGGTTCCGCCGGCGCGGTCACCGCCTGAACATGTTCTTTCTGTTCATGCGGTTCTGCCTGCGCTTGTCCGCCGGCACGATGAGATCCGCTATGGCGATGAACGCGCCCAGGCCGAGCGTGTAGGGCCAGTTGATCTCGAAGGCAGTCTCCTTCGCAAGGGAGATCGCCCACTGCGACGCGATCATCACGATGCAGCCGATCACGAACATGATCGCGGCCTTGAGCAACGGGTTCATGTTTTTGAACATTCAGATCATTCTCTCTTCGTATGGCAGCTTTTCGGGCTGCCTGACATCATAAAGATGGGGGATGAAGCTTGCGACGACATCCCTCATCAAAGATCGTTACTTCCCGAAATACCTCTTCAGCAGGCCAGCGAACGCCTTGCCGTGCCTGGCCTCGTCGCGGGCCATCTCGTGTACGGTGTCGTGTATGGCGTCCAGATTGAGCGCCTTGGCCTTCTTGGCCAGCTCGGTCTTGCCCATGGTCGCGCCGTTCTCGGCCTCCACGCGCATCTTGAGGTTCTTCTCGGTGGAGTCGGTCAGCACCTCGCCCAGCAGCTCCGCGAACTTCGCGGCGTGCTCGGCTTCCTCGAACGCGGCGGTCTTCCAGTATTCGCCGATCTCGGGATAGCCCTCGCGGAAGGCCACGCGGCTCATCGCCAGATACATGCCCACCTCGGAGCATTCGCCGGTGAAGTTCTCGCGCAGGCCCTGCACGATCTCTTCGGGCGCGTCCTTCGCGACGCCCACCACGTGCTCCGCGGCCCAGGTCAGCTCGCCCTCCTGCTTGACGAACTTCGAAGCCGGCGCCTTGCAGATGGGGCACTGTTCCGGCGCCTCCGCGCCCTCATAGACGTAACCGCAAACGCTGCAAACCCACTTTGTCATGGTGTATACCTCCTTGTGATTGGTCGATCGTTCGATGCCTGATCGTTGTCCTCATCATACCATGAAACGGGGGAAACGTCAAAC
The DNA here is from genome assembly GCA_015056395.1 of Clostridiales bacterium. Lineage (GTDB taxonomy): Bacteria > Bacillota > Clostridia > Christensenellales > Aristaeellaceae > Faecivicinus. The sequence goes on along the minus strand of SVGK01000009.1, from coordinate 21,294 downwards.
GAAATCGAAAACATTTGGGTAAGCTAACCGACTGTGCCGCTTTTCACGGGAAATTCCCCGAAATGCCGTTGCATTTGCGTGCGTTTTCCGATATAATGTGTAAATCATTCGGAGGCGCTTTTGATGATCCAAAGACCTGTTGCGTTGTTTTCCGACGTGCGCGGGATGTCGCTTTTGATCGCACTGTCCGGCGGCGCGGATTCCACCGCGCTCACCTGCATGCTGGCCGAGGCGCGCGATGCGCTGGGGCTCAGCCTCCACGCCGTGCACGTGCACCACGGGCTGCGCGGGGCGGACGCGGACGGGGACGCGGCGTTCTGCGAGGCGCTCTGCGCAAAGCTCGGCATACCCTTCGGATGCGTGCGGCTGGACCTGGGCCAATGCGACGCCGGAATCGAGACCGCCGCGCGCGAGGCGCGCCACAGGGAGCTGGAGGCGGCGCGCGAGGCGCTGGGCGCGGACTATATCGCGCTGGCGCACCACAGCCGCGACCAGGCGGAGACGGTGCTGATGCACATGATGCGCGGCGCGGGGCTCAGGGGACTCTGCGGCATGCGCCGCATATCGGGGAGGCTCTACCGCCCGCTGCTGGACATGTCGCCCGAGGCGCTGCGCGAATGGCTGACGGCGCGGGGGCAGGGCTGGCGCGAGGATCATACGAACTACATACCGGACAACCCGCGCAACGCGGTGCGGCTCAAACTGCTGCCGCAGATGGAGGGGATCTATCCCGGCAGCGAACGTGCTATCGTGCGCCTTGCGGACATCGCGTGCGAAGAGGACAGATACATGCAGGACGCCGCCGCGCGGCTGCTTGCGGAGCGGTGCGCGCGCCTGCCGAACGGCTTCAGGATCGAGTCGCCTGAGACGGCGCATCCGGCGGTGCTGCGGCGCGCGTTCGCGGCGCTGTTGGGCGAAGGCGCGTCTTACGACCACATCGCCGCGCTGACGGCGCTGTGCGGCGTACGGCAGGGCGGATGCCCGCTGCCGGACCGCCGCGAGGCCGTGCGCACGGAGGGCGCGCTGTACATCGTTGCGCCCGACCGGCCGAGGCCGGTGCCCGTGCCGTACAAGCCCGAGGGGACCATGACGCTTGAGGGCGTGGGCACGCTTCGCGCGGAACAGGCCCCGCCGGTGCCCGTGAAGGACGACCCGTTCACACAGGTGCTGGACGCCGACAAGCTGGAAGGATGCGTGCTGCGCACGCGCCTTCCCGGCGACAGGATGCGCCCGCTGGGCACGGGCGACAGGAAGCTCAAGGAGATACTGATCGACAGGAAGGTCGACCGTCCGCTGCGGGACTTCATGCCGCTGCTGGCGCGCGAAGGTCGCGTGCTGTGGCTGATAGGCTGCGCCATCGGCGAGGAAGCCAAGATCACAGGGGACACGAAGCGCGCGGTCAGGCTCAGGTGGGAGAGGTCGACAGTTGACAGTTAACAGTTAATAGTTAACAGTTGATGAAGCGTTGTGACGGATGGGTTCGGACGATTCAGAGGTTTCGCGATCGATGCGGGCCATCATGATGAGCTGTCGGGAGCGGGGGACACAAAGCCCCCTCCGTAGCGGCGGCGTCCACGCCGCCATGTCCCCGCGTACATGGGATCGCGGATGCGGACGCCGTTCGATCCGTTGCTGATCGGTACATATGGCGAAGAGTGATGACGGGGCGGACGCCATGAATGGCGTCCCTACGGGGACGCAGCTTCTTCGCAGGGGGCGTGGGGGCAAAGCCCCCACACCAATAATTCCGCATTCCGAATTCCGCATTCCGAATTACCTTTGCCCCCTCCGCCATCCATTCTTAATTCTGAATTCTTAATTCAAAATTTGAAAAAAGAGGTGTGTTTTCATGACGGCCATGGACAAGGACATTGCGCACATCCTTTTGAGCGAGGAACAGATCCAGCTGCGCGTCAAGGAGCTTGGCGCGGCCATCGCCCGCGACTACGCCGACAAAAACCCGACCATCATCTGCATACTGAAGGGCGCCGTGATATTCTTCACGGACCTGATCCGCGCCACGTCCATACCCTGTGCGCTGGACTTCATGGCCGTGTCGAGCTACGGCAACCGCACCAAGTCCTCCGGCGAGGTCGAGATCCGCAAGGACCTGTCCACGTCCATCGAGGGCAAGCACGTCATCATCGTGGAGGACATCGTGGACTCCGGCTTCACGTTGAGCTATTTGAGCCGTATACTGCGCGCGCGCGGCGCGAAGTCGCTCAGGCTCTGCACGCTGCTGGACAAGCCCACCAGCCGTGCGCCGGGCATCGTGCTCAAGGCGGATTACTCCGGCTTCGAGGTCGGCAACGAGTTCGTCGTGGGCTACGGGCTGGACTACGCGGAGAAGTACCGCAACCTGCCCTACATCGGCGTGTTGAAGCCGGAAGTCTACGAGAACTGACCGCCTCAGGAAAGGATCTTTTGATTTGGAAAACAAACGCATGCGGCGTCTGTGGACGGGACCGCTGGTCTATCTGCTGATATTCGCGATCATACTCTTTCTGGTGCAGTCGATGGGCGCGCAGACGCCGCCGACCTATGCCACGCTCACCTATTCCGAGCTTCTGGAATGGGTCGAATCGGACCTGCGCGTGGATGAGGGGCTGGAAGGCGGCGACAGCGCAAGGACCATAAAGGACATCGTGATACAGTCCAAACGGCTTGTCGGCCGCACAGAGTCCACGCTGATACGCGACGCCGAGTTCGGCACGAGCTTCGACTTCACCGCGGTGCTGCCCAGCGAGGAGCAGTTCTATCAGGACGTGAACAGCATATACACGTCCGTGCTGGGCGTGGAGCGCGTGTCGCCCACCCTCTATCGCTTCGACTACCGCGCGAAGGAGCCCGCGGCCACGCCGTGGTGGATGCAGTTCATACCTTACCTGATCATGTTCGCGCTGATGATGCTGTTCTGGTATATGCTGATGCGCCAGCAGAGCGGCGGCAAGGGCATGATGAACTTCGGCAAATCCCGCGCGGGCCTCACAGACCCGTCCAAGAACAACGTGACGTTCGACGACGTCGCCGGCGCGGACGAGGAAAAGGAAGAGCTCAGGGAGATCGTCCAGTTCCTGAAGGACCCGAAGAAGTTCACGGATCTGGGCGCCAAGATCCCCACGGGCGTGATACTCGTGGGCCCGCCCGGCACGGGCAAGACGCTGCTGGCGCGCGCCGTGGCCGGCGAGGCGGGCGTGCCGTTCTTCTTCATCTCCGGGTCTGACTTCGTCGAGATGTTCGTGGGCGTGGGCGCGTCACGCGTGCGCGACCTGTTCGACCAGGCGAAGAAGGCCGCGCCGGCCATCGTGTTCATCGACGAGATCGACGCCGTGGGCCGCCAGCGCGGCACGGGCGTGGGCGGCGGCCACGACGAGCGCGAGCAGACGCTCAACCAGCTGCTGGTCGAGATGGACGGCTTCACGACCAACCAGGGCGTGATCGTGATCGCGGCGACAAACCGCGTGGACGTGCTGGATCCGGCGCTGCTGCGCCCCGGCCGCTTCGACCGCCGCGTGACGGTCAACTATCCCGACGTGGTGGGCCGCGAGGCGATACTCAGGGTGCACGCGCGCAACAAGCCCCTGGGCGACGACGTCGACCTGCGCGTACTGGCGCGCCGCACGCCCTACTTCACCGGCGCGGACCTGATGAACGTGATGAACGAATCCGCGCTGCTGGCCGCGCGCGAGAACCGGGACGTCATACACATGCCGCAGGTCGAGGAGGCCATCACGCGCGTCATGGCGGGCCCGGAGAAGAAGTCGCGGCGCGTGACCGAGGCGGACCGCAGGCTCGTGGCGTATCACGAGGGCGGCCATGCGATTGTCTCGTACTACATACCGGAGTGCGACGACGTGCACGAGATCACGACCATACCACGCGGGCAGGCGGGCGGCTTCACCATGTACCTGCCGCAGGAGGAGTTCAACTACGTGACCGTATCGCACCTGAAGGGCGAGATGGCCAGCCTCATGGGCGGGCGCGTGGCGGAGGACATCGTGTTCGGCGATGTCACTACGGGCGCGTCGTCCGACATAAAGCGCGCCACGGAGATGGCGCGCAGCATGGTCACGGAATACGGCATGAGCGACAAGCTGGGCCCGGTGTACCTGGGCAGCGAGCACGAGGTGTTCCTGGGCCGCTCGTTCGCGCAGCAGGGGGCCAGCCTGTCCGAGACCGTGTCCACGGACATCGACCAGGAGGTGCACAGCCTGATCTCCGGCGCGTATCAGCGCGCGAAGGACATACTGACGGAGCACCGCGACCAGCTCGACGGCCTTGCGGCGATTTTGATCGAGCGCGAGAAGCTGGACCGCGCGCAGTTCAACCGATTCATGCAGACGGGCTCGATCGACGACAAGACGGCGTTTCTGCCTGAAGAGACGTGACACGTTGACCCCGGCCAAGGGGACTTAGGCCGGGGTCAAAACGCATTTTCAATGGATTTAACCAATACCGAATACCGATTGCCTTGGTTATCCATAAAGCATTATGCTATAATAAAAACCAACGAGTGTTCTTGATTAAAAGGAGTGAAGTACCTTGAAGCAGGTCTTTCTGACGAAGCAGGGCCCCAAGGCCATAGGGCCATACTCCACGGCCGTCGTGCACAACGACACGTGCTACCTCTCCGGTGTGATACCGGTCGTGCCCCAGACGGGCAAACTGGCCGAGGGCGACGCCCCGGCGCAGGCCAGACAGGTCTTTGAGAACATGAAGCTGATACTCTCCGAATTCGACCGCACGATGGACGACGTGCTCAAGACGACCGTGTTCCTGACCGACCTGTCCGCATTCGCGGCCGTCAACAAGGTCTATGCGGAATACTTCCCGGCCGACTGCCCCGCGCGCAGCTGCGTGCAGGTCGCCGCGCTGCCGATGGGCGCCGCGATCGAGATGGAAGCCATCGTCGCCATGAACTGATCCGGACAGCACAAATCTGAACGCAAGCGGGAGGAACAAAGATGTTTACCGAAGCGAAGGTATTTGCGGGCAGCACCGGACGGGTGTTTGCGGAGCGCATTTGCAGCTACATAGGCATCCCGTTATCGTCGTCTGAGGTCTTCACTTTTTCTGAGGGGAACACGTTCGTGCGCATCAACGAGTCCGTGCGCGACAGGGATGTATTCCTGGTACAGCCCATCGCCATGCACTCGAACAGCGAGTTCGTCGAGATACTCTTCTGGATGGACGCCTTCAAGCGCGCCAACGCGCGCATGGTCACGCTGGTCATGCCGTACTTCGGCTATGGCAAGGGCGACAAGAAGGACGAGCCCCGCGTGTCGATACGTGCGCGCGTGTGCGCGGAGTGCATGGAGCTGGCCGGCGCGGACCGCTTCGTGACGATGGACCTGCACGCGCAGCAGCTGCAGGGCTTCTTCAAGAGGCCCATGGACCACCTGTACGCGCAGCCCATGCTGAAGGAAGTCATACAGCGCGTGGGCACGGAGAACATGGTGGTCGTGTCGCCGGACGCGGGCTACGCCAAGCAGGCGCGCAAGTTCGCGGCGTCGCTCAACCTGCCCGTGGCCATAGGCGACAAGAACCGCTCGGACCACTCCGAGAACGCCGAGGTGCTGGAGATCATAGGCAATGTGCGCGGCAGGAACTGCCTGATCGTGGACGACTTCACGATATCCGGCGGCACGCTCGTGAACCTGGCCGCGGCGCTGAAGGACCGCGGCGCGCTGGACATCGTGGCGATGCTGAGCCACAACGTCATCTCCGCGGAGGGCGTGCAGAAGATCAACATGAGTCCCATCAGCATGGTCTATTCCACCGACACGGTGTTCAACCCGAACATCATCGGCCAGAGGAAGTTCAAGAACGTCTCCGTCGCGCCGATGTTCGCCGAGACGATCATGCGCTACTACAGGCACGATTCGATCAACCAGATGTTCTCGCAGCTGCCTGAACACGTGATCGAGGCCGGGCTGGAGCTTGCGGACCTGAAACTTTGAACGATGCCACATGGATATGACGAAGGGGCGGCCCAAGGCCGCCCCTTCGTCATGCCTTCACTCGGTGACCGCCCGCAGGTATGCAAGCCCCGCCTTCACCGCGCGCAGACAGTCCTCCCAGCCCTCGAACTCGAGCGACAGCCAGCCGTCGTAGCCCGCCTGCCTGAGCGCCGAAACGCATGCGGCGATGGGCACCACGCCGTGCCCCAACACGGTGCCGCGTATCGCGCGGCCGCCGCGCGTCGTGATCCAGCCCTCGCCGGGCGCGCTGTCCTTCAGCAGGAAGTCCTTCGCGTGGGCGTGGAAGGCGTAGGGGGCGGCGATGGGCAGCGCGTGGAAGGGATCCTGGTCGGCGCAGAGGAAGTTGCCGAAGTCGACCAGCCACCCGTAGTTCGGATGATCCACGGCCCGCATGAGCGCCTCCAGCCTGTCCGCGTCCTGCAGCACGAAGCCGTGGTTTTCCGTGCACGTGGCGATGCCGAGCGTCTGCGCATACTCCGTGACTTCCCTTATGGCGGGCGCGGTGCGGGCGATGATGTCCCGCCAGGGCACGTCCGTGCGCCAGGTCACGTCGTGGCGCATGAGCTTTGCACCCAGATGCGCGGCGACTTCCAGCTTTTGCTTGAGCCTGTCCGCCTCGCGCTCGTCTTCGAGAAAGTCCGCGCGCACGGTGTAGGCGACGACGGGAAGCCCCAGCTCGTCGCAGCGCGCCCTGAGCGCGTCCGCCTGCTCCAGCTCGTCCGCGTGGCCTTCTGCAGGCAGGTCGATGAACTCGATGCCGTCAAAGCCCATGTCCTTTGCGATGCCGCATATGTCTGCAAGCGTCGCGCTGGTTTGGCGCATGTATCCTGAAAAGCTGTAGCTGCTCACGCCGATGTCCATGGTCGATGTCCCTCCTGTATTTCAATCAAAAGGGCTGTCCCGTTCATGAGACAGCCCGTATCCGTATCCCGGCTTACTCGGCGACGGTCAGCACCGCGGGCATGCGCGTGCGCTGCTGTATGTTGCCGTTGTCGTCATATATGGTGGTCACGATCATCACGTCGTGCGCGCCGGGCGCCTGCGGCGCCGTGAGCGTCACGCTGTTGAGCGTCTCGCCGGGCTTCATGGCCTCGGAGCGATAGAGCTCCGCGCCGTTCATGTCCTGTATGGAGATCACGACGTTGTTGCCGGAGAGCGCGTCGTTGCCGATCGAGCAGGTGCCGGTCACGCCGTCGTTCGCCACCTGTATGGCGTTGGACGCGGTCGAAGCGGAGGTCGCGTCGCCGTCGGCGTATTCGCGGGTGAGCAGATAGGCGCTCAGCTCGGCCACCTGCTTGTCATACGCGGCGCGCGCCTCGTCGAGCTCCGCGGAGATGGCGTCGGCGTTCGCCTGGGCAGCGGCCAGCTGCTCGTTCAGGGCCTGCAGCTTGACCTGGTCTTCCTCGCTCTGGCTGTTCAGCGCGCCGATCTGGCCGTTCAGCGTGTCGATCTCGGCGTTCGCGTCGGCCAGGGCCTGTTCCTTCTCTTCGAGCACGGTCTGCGCCTCTTCCAGCGCGGCGCGCTGCTGGTCGAGCTCGGCGGAGGCGGCGTTCAGCGATTCCGTGGTGGAGGCGAGGTCCGCCTCGAGCGCCTCGATACCGGACTGTATCTCGTCGATGTCGTCGCTTTCGAGTATCGTATCGATCTGCTCGGTGATGCCCTCGACCTTGTCCTTGGCGGCCTCCAGGTCGGTGGGCGTCGGGGTGGGCTCCGGCGTGGCGGTGGCTTCGGGAGCCTCCGGCGCCTGCGTGGGCTCGGGCGTCTCGTAGCGCTTCGCCAGCGTCTCGTTCAGTTCCGCGATCTTCTCCTCATAGGTCGCCATGGCGGTCTCGAGCTCTGCGGCGCGGGCTTCGGAAGACTCCAGCGCGGTCTGCAGTGCGGCGACGTTCTCCTCGGAGCCGTTGTAGGCGGCCTCCATCTCGGTGAGCTTGGTCTCCATGTCCGCAAGCGAGGCGTTCAGCGCGTACGGAGTTCGTGGATTCGGTCAGCGCCGTCTCCAGCTCGCCGGTCTTCGCCTCGGCCTCGGTCAGCTGGGTGGTCAGCGAGGCGTTCTCCTCGGCGTAAAGCGCCTTCTCGCCTTCGAGCGTGGCGATGGTCTCGTCGTTCTGCGCGATGGTCGCGGACTGCTCCTCGATGGTCGTGTTCAGCAGCGCGATGGTCTCGTCGTTGCCGGCGATGGTCGCCGCATGCTGTTCGACCTGCGTGTTGAGCGTGCCTATGGTCTCCTCATGCGCGCCGATGGTCGCGGTGCGCTCCTCGACCTGCGCGTTCAGATTGGCGATGGTCTCATCGTTCTGCGCGATGGTCGCGGTGTGCTCCTCGATCTGCGCATTGAGCGTGTCGATAGTCTCTTCATTGGCGGCGATGGTCGCGGACTGCTCCTCGACCTGCGCGTTGAGCGTGGCGATGGTCTCGTCGTTCTGCGCGATGGTCGCGGTCTGCTCTTCGACCTGCGCGTTGAGCGACGTGATGGTCTCGTCGTTGGCGGCGATGGTCGCGGTCTGCTCTTCGACCTGCGCATTGAGCGATGTGATGGTCTCGTCGTTCTGAGCGATGGTCGCGGTCTGCTCTTCGACCTGCGCATTGAGCGATGTGATGGTCTCGTCCGCCTGCTCCTTCTGCGCGGTCATGTCGACCAGGTCCGCCGTGGTCTGCTCCAGCGTGGCCTTCGTCTCGTCCAGCGCGGTGTTGGTCTCAACCAGCGTGGCCTTCGTCTCGTCCAACGTGGCCTTCGTCTCGTCCAGCGTGGCGCTGGTCTCATCCAGCGTCGCCTGCTTTTCGTCCAACGCGGCGTTGGTCTGGTCCAGCGTGGCCTTCGTCTCGTCCAACGTGGCCTGTGTGCTGGTCAGGTTCGCGGTGGTCTCTTCAAGGCTGGCTTCCGTCTCAGCGAGCGTCGTCTGCGTGTCGCCCAGCTCTGTCTTCAGCGCGGCGGCCTTTTCCTGCTCGTCGGCCAGTTCCACGGTGACGGATTCCAGATCGGCCCTGGTCTCGTTCAGCCGGCTGCGGAACGTGAACATCCCGACGACGGCCACGGCCAGGAGTATCGCCAGTGCGATGATTGCTGCTTTGCTCTTACCACTCATGAAGGACCCCCCTGAACATTTTCATTGTTATACAGATACAGTATAACACAGATCCTGCAAAAAAGGTAGTACCAAAATGGATTTTGCGTGAAAAAAACGGAAACGGATGTACGACAACAGCGCCCCGCCATGCTTGACCTGCGCGGCGGGGCGCCGTTGCCTCCTCATTCATTTCGCCGGTTTCAGCCTTTCGCCATCGTAGCGGCTGCTGAGCAGCGTGCGCGCGTTCGTCACGCATTGGCGCATGGCCTCCTTGGCGCTGTCGGTGCTGCGGCCCGTGCGGAACGCGTTGTCATAGGCGGCGAACGCGCTGTCGAAGGCGGCGGTGTCTTCGGCGGTCAGCACCGCGTAGCGCCGGCCGAACGCGTTCTCGGCCGCTTCATTCAGCGCGCGCGCCGCCGCGTAGCATCGGCGCATGGTGGGCAGCACGTTGACCTGCACGTCCTGCCCGGGCACGTCGACCAGGTCGAAGGTTTGACAGAGCGTATTCATTTGGTCGTAGAATACGGCGCCGACCTCGTTGCGCGCGGATGTATATTGACGCTGTATATTCGCTCGCATATTGACGGTTATGCACAGTATGACGATCAGCAGCACGAGCAGGAGGGCCGAAAGGAGCATGGCCCATTGTCTCGGCTTGAGTTGCGTGAACAGCTTTGATTTCAAAGGCTTTGACGGCATTTTGATTCCTCCTGCGCACATCGCTCGCGCGATCGAATGATGGATATCAATGATGAATATTCATTGTATACACATATAAAATACGCCGTGCCGCAAAGGATTCCTGCATTGTATTTGTGAAATGTTTTCCTGCATTTGAAGCCGGACTGCCCATATTCACGCACAAAACAACCGTTCTGCCATGATCCTGTCAAACTTGTCCCTTTCCGATTACATTATGTTCGGGTATAAAAAGAATGCCCCGGCGCAAAGCCGAGGCATTCCTGACGTTCGTCACTTCTGCATGTCGTTGAGGGCCTGTATGATCCCCTGCATCATCTGGTCGGTGAAGGCGCCATTGGAGAACGACTTCATCGCGTGCAGCGGCATGTACTTGATCATGGCCTGCATCATCTGGTCGCCGGACTCGCCCATGGAGCTGTCGCTTGCGCCGGCTTCACCGCCGCCGAACGTCTGCTGCATGGGCGCCAGCACGGGCGCGAGCACCTGCATCGCGCCGGGTATCGTGAGTATGTCGCCCAGCGTGGAATCGCCGGTCACCCTGACGGGCAGCGGCTTTGCGCCCGTGAGCGTCACGCACGCGCAGAGGCGTATGTCGCGCGAGGATGCGCCCACGCGGATCTCATACGCGCCGTCCTCGGCATACCAGTCGGCGATGTCCGTGTTGTAATAGCTGAACGCGCGGCGGTCGAGCGTCATTGCGACGGTCTTCGTCTCGCCGGGGGCCAGGTAGACCTTTTCAAAGCCCTTGAGCTCCTGCACGGGGCGGGAGATGCCTTCATGCGCGGAGTGCACATACAGCTCCACGATCTCCTTTGCGCCGACGTTTCCGGTGTTCTTCACGTCCACGCATACGGTCAGCGTGCCGTCCGGGGCCAGCGTTTCGGCGCTCAGCTTCAAGTTCGAATATTCGAACGTCGTGTAGCTCAGGCCGTAGCCGAAGGGATAGCGCACGGCCATATGCTTTGCGTCGTACCAGCGGTAGCCTACGTAGAGGCCCTCGCGGTATTCCACCGTGTCGCCGTCGCCGGGGAAGAACAGGTAGGACGGGTTGTCCTCAAGGCGCATCGGGAAGGTCTCGGCGAGCTTGCCGCACGGGGAGACCGCGCCGAACAGCAGGTCTACCGCGGCGCCGCCCACGGCCTGGCCGCCCAGATACATCTCGAGTATCGCCTGGACCTTGTCCACCCAGGGCATCTCGATGGGGGAGCCGTTGTGCAGCACGACCACGACGTGTTTGTTGACCTTGGTCACCTGGTCGATCAGCTCGAGCTGGCAGTCGGGCATGCGCATGTGCGTGCGGTCGAAGCCCTCGGATTCGAACGTGTCCGGAAGCCCAAGGAACAGCACCGCGACGTCGCTTTCCTTTGCAAGCGCCACCGCCTCGGCCATGAGCGCCGGGTCGACGTCGTTGGACTCGGCCTCGAAGCCCTTCGCGTACCTGACCTGCGCCACGGAGCGCACGGCGTCCAGTGCGGACGTGATCTCATAGGCATTGATATGCGAGCTGCCGCCGCCCTGGAAGCGAGGCTTCTCGGCGAAGGCGCCTATGAAGGCGATGCTGCCGGCGCTCTTGAGCGGCAGCACGCCGTTGTTCTTGAGCAGCACCGCGGACTCGCGCGCGACCTTGCGCGCCAGATGATGCTGCTGGCCCAGCGAGAAATCCGGGTCGGGCTTGCGGTTTTCGACATAGCGGTAGACGATGTTGAGTATCTTCTCGACGGCTTCGTCCACGACCTTCTCGTCCAGTTTGCCCGCGCGCACGGCCTCGACCACCTGCCTGTCCGCGTCGTCGCCCAGGGAGGGCATGCACAGGTTCAGGCCGGCCTTTATGCCCGCGACATGGTCGCAGCAGGCGCCCCAGTCGGTCATCGTGTAGCCGTCGAAGCCCCATTCGTCGCAGAGTATGTCGGTCAGCAGCCGCCTGTTCTCGCTCGAGTACACGCCGCCGATCTTGTTGTAGGAGCACATGACCGTCCAGGGCTTGCCCTGCTTCACGGCCTTTTCAAAGCCCGTCAGGTAGATCTCGCGCTTCGTGCGCTCGTCGCACACCACGGAGGTCGACATGCGCCTGTGCTCCTGGTTGTTCATGGCGAAGTGCTTTAAGCTCGTGCCGACGTTTTTGCTCTGCACGCCGTTGATGTGCGCCGCGGCGATCTCGCCCGCGAGGAAGGGGTCCTCGGAGAAGTATTCAAAGTTGCGGCCGCACAGCGGGGAGCGTTTGATGTTGCAGCCGGGGCCCAGTATCACGGAGACGTCCTCCTGCTGGCAGATGTCGCCCAGCGCCTGGCCGACCTCGCCGACCAGCTCCCGGTCGAACGAGCACGCAAGCCCGGCGGCGGTGGGGAAGGCGGTCGCCGGCACGGCCTCGTTCAGGCCCAGGTGGTCAGCTTCGGACGCCTGCTTGCGCAGGCCGTGCGGGCCGTCGGAGACCATCACGGAGGGTATGCCCAGGCGTTCCACGCCCTTCAGGTGCCAGAAATCCAGGCCGTTCAGCATGCCGGCCTTTTCCTCAAGCGTCATTTGTGAGATGAGATTCTTGATGTCCAAGTGCATGACCTCCTCAGTATATCGTAAGCGTATGCGCTTTTATCACCAGATCAGATCGTCGTCGAACACGAGCCCCTCTTCGCCCGCCGTCTGAGCGGAAGGCTGCTGCTGCGGCACGGGCTCGGGCGTGACGGCGGATACGCCGTCCTCGGGCAGCGGCTCGGGCGTGGCGGTGGGCACCACGGTGGGCGCGGCCGGCGCGGCGTCCTGCATCACGGGCGCGGTGACGGAGTTGTCGGAGAACATGAAGCGTATGTTGGTCCAGCTCATGTCGATGGAATCGCCCGCCAGCGGCGTGACGCCCAGATCCAGCCTGTATTCCTGGCCGGGCACCAGGTCGCTGCGCTTGATCTGCAGCTCGTTTTCGAGCACGTTCTCGGCGGTGAACACGGTCTGCGCCGTGTCGCCCTCGCCCTGGTCCAGATAGACGTAGTAGCCGGATACGCTGCCGTCCACGTCCCAGCGGAAGAGTATGCTGTCGCCTGTGGCGATGTACATGTCGTCCATGAATATGGCGTTGTCCACCGTGACCGTGGCGTGCACGGGCCATATCCAGCCGTTGATGGAGGTGTCGGCCTGTTCGATGTCGTCCACCACGGTGATGTCTATGGAGGCCGTCAGCTTGTTCGTGGTGCGCGCGGTGATGGTCGCCGTGCCCGCCCTCAGGCAGGAGATCACGCCGTCGGAATCGACCTTGACCACCTTTGACTTGGAGGACTTCCACGTCAGGTTCGTGCGTGCGGTGTCCGGCGTGAGCAGCGCCTTGAGCTGCGCCTTGACGCCCTTCTGCATCACCACGGCCTCGGTGTCGAAGCGCACGCCGCTGGGCTGCTTGTTGTCCACGACCTTGACCTTGCACTTGGCCGACTTCTTGTTGGCGGTGCGCACGGTGATGGTGCAGGTGCCGGTGCGCACGCCGGTCACCACGCCGTTTTCATTGACTTTTGCGACCTTTGAAGAGGAGCTGGTCCACTTATAGGTGGTGCGCGCCTGTATGGGCGCCAGCACGGGCGTGATCACGGCGGTGTCGCCTATGTTCACGGTGAGCTCCGCGGGGTTCACGCCGACGTCCGTGGGCTTGTAGGGGTCGACCACCTTGATCTTGAGGCGCGCGGACTTCTTGTTGTTCGTGCGCACGGTGATGGTGGTGGTGCCCTCCTTGACGGCGGTGACCAAGCCGTTATCGTCCACCGTGGCGATCTTTGAACTCTTGGAGGTCCACTTGAGCTGGGCGCGCGCGGTGCTGGGCTCCATGGTGACCTGCAGCTGCAACGAGTCGCCCACGTTCACGGTCTGCTGTTCGTCATAGTTCAGGAAGATCTTGTCGGGCTTCACCGCCTGCGCCACCGTGACGGACAGCGATGTCGCCAGCCCGCCCACGGTGCGCACATTGATGATGGCGACGCCCGGGCCGACCGCCGTCAGCACGGCGGAGCGCGGGTCGCGCTGCGAGGGCTGCGCGAAGGCGACGTTGGCGTCCGTGGAATCCCACGTCATGTTGACCGCGTCCGCCTCGGAGATCTGCGTGGCGGTCAGCTCGTAGGTATCGCCCTGTATCAGCGATATGGAGCCGGCCACGTTCAGCTGCAGCGTGCTGTTCTGGTTGAGCAGGTCGACCTGCTGCTGCGTGTTTTCGGTATAGGTCACCTCTTCGTCGGAGACGAACACCTCGCCAAGCGACACCTGCGGCAGCATGAGCATCGCCAGCATGATCATAAGTGACACGAACGATTTGGATCTCAACATGGGTCTGTCCTCCGAAATTCTGATTTGACTCTATAAGGATAACACTTTCGCGATACTTTGTCAATCTTATTCATAGTTTTGTAATATATTAGCCGCTGAAATGCCGGAGAAGCTCCCTTGAGGCAGTCGTTTCTTTTCTAAATACCTGTTGCAATAAAGCCTTTGTTGCGGTAAAATGTGGTCATTCGGATCATCAAACCGTCGCAAAGGAGCGTTTCCATGAACGAGCAGAAAAAGGCGGTCGTCTCGATACTGGGCGCGGACCGCAAGGGGATCATCGCCGCCGTCACGCGCGTGCTGTACGAGTACGACGTCAACATACTGGACATCTCGCAGACCATCGTATCGGGGCTTTTCAGCATGATACTGATCGCGGACATATCGAGCGAACACTGCGTATTCGAAGAGCTCAAGAACAGCCTGACCGCGCTGGGCGAGAAGCTGAACGTGCAGATACGCATACAGCGCAGCGAGATCTTCGAGGCCATGCACCAGATCTGAGGAGGGAACGGACATGATCAACACTTCCGAGATCCTGGAGACCCTTCAGATGATCGACCACCAGAAGCTGGACGTGCGCACGATCACCATGGGCGTGTCATTGTTCGGCTGCGTATCCGACGACGAGCGCACGCTGGCCATACGCATATACGACATGGTGACCAGGCGCGCGGAGAACCTGGTGAAGGTGGGGCGCGCCATCGAGAGCGAGCTGGGCATACCCATCGTCAACAAGCGCATATCCGTCACGCCCGCCGCGCTGATCACCGGCGCGGTGAAGGACCCGCTGCCCGTGGCGCGGGCGCTGGACCGCGCGGCGAAGCAGACGGGCGTGGACTTCATAGGCGGCTATTCCGCGCTCGTGCAGAAGGGCATGACGCAGGCGGACAGGCGGCTGATCGAGTCGATACCGCAGGCGCTTTCCGAGACGGAATACCTCTGTTCGTCGGTGAACGTGGGCTCCACGCGCTCCGGCATCGACATGGACGCGGTGGAGCTGATGGGCCGCGTCATACGCGCCACGGCCGAGCGCACGGCGGACAGGAGCGGCCTGGGGTGCGCCAAGCTCGTGGTGTTCTGCAACGCCGTGGAGGACAACCCGTTCATGGCGGGCGCGTTCCACGGGCCGGGCGAGGGCGACTGCGCGGTCAGCGTGGGCGTCTCGGGCCCCGGCGTGGTCAAGGTGGCGCTGGAGCGCGTGAAGGGACAGCCCTTCGACGAGGTGGCGGAGACCATCAAGCGCACGGCGTTCCACATCACGCGCGTGGGGCAGCTCGTGGCGCTGGAGGCGTCGAGGCGGCTGAACGTGCCGTTCGGCATCGTCGACCTTTCCCTCGCGCCCACGCCGGCGGTGGGCGATTCCGTCGCCCAGATACTCGAGGAGATGGGCCTCGAGGTGTGCGGCACGCACGGCACCACGGCGGCGCTGGCACTGCTGAACGACGCGGTCAAGAAGGGCGGCGTGATGGCCTCGTCCCACGTGGGCGGGCTGTCGGGCGCGTTCATACCGCTCAGCGAGGACATCGGCATGATACACGCCGCGGAGAAGGGCGTATTGACGCTTGACAAGCTGGAGGCCATGACGTGCGTGTGCTCGGTGGGCCTCGACATGATCGCCATACCCGGCGACACGTCCGCGGAGACCATCGCGGCCATCATTGCCGACGAGGCGGCCGTGGGCATGGTCAACAACAAGACCACCGCCGTGCGCGTGATCCCCGCGCCGGGCACGAAGGTGGGGGACAGCGTGGAGTTCGGCGGCCTGCTGGGGCGCGCGCCGGTGATACCCGTGCACCCCGAGAGCGCGGCGGAATTCATACACAGGCGCGGCAGGATACCCGCCCCGCTGCACAGCCTGAAGAACTGAAACTGAACGACCTGAAAGGAAAATCCGTCCCATGCGAGAGACCACCTTCGTTCCCGAGACCGAGATACAGCGCCAGCGCGGCATCATGGAGATCGTGCGCGCCATGGCGGACCGCCCGCACACGTACTACATCGTGTCCATGGGCTGCCAGATGAACGAGCGCGATTCCGAGACCGTCGCGGGCATGCTCACCGAGATGGGCATGACGGCCGCCCCTGCGCGCGAGCAGGCCGACCTGATACTCTACAACACCTGCTGCGTGCGCGAGAACGCGGAGAACAAGGCGCTGGGCAACGTCATATGGCTCAAGGAGCTCAAGAAGGACAGACCGGAGCTCAAGATCTGCGTGGGCGGCTGCATGACGCAGGAGAAGGGCATGGCGGAGGCGATGAAGCGGAACTATCCCTTCATCGATCTGATCTACGGCACGCACAACCTGTACCGATTTCCCGAATATCTCTGGCGCGTGCTGACGGAGGGCCGGCCCGTGGTCGAGGTAGAGCAGACGGACGGCGAAGTGGTCGAAGGGCTGCCGGAGAAGCGCAGGAGCACGTTCAAGAGCTTCGTCAACATCATGTACGGCTGCGACAACTTCTGCACCTATTGCATCGTGCCCTACGTGCGCGGGCGCGAGCGCTCCCGCAGGCCGGAGGCGATACTGGACGAGGCGAAGCGCCTGCAGGACGCGGGCGTGAAGGAGATCACGCTGCTGGGGCAGAACGTCAACTCCTACATGGGCGGCGGCGCGGCCTTCGCGGACCTGCTGTACAGGCTGGATGCGCTGGGGATAGAGCGCATACGCTTCATGACGTCGCATCCGAAGGACCTCTCCGACGAGCTGATCGGGGCGTATGCGACGCTTGAGCACCTGATGCCGCATCTGCACCTTCCCGTGCAGGCGGGCAACGACGATATACTCAGGCGCATGAACCGCCATTACGACCGCGCGCGCTATCTGGATGTGGTCGACCGCCTGCGTGCCGCGCGGCCCGACATAGGGCTCACGACGGACATCATCGTGGGCTTCCCCGGCGAGACGGCAGAGCAGTTCGAACAGACCATGGATCTGGTCGACCGCGTGCGCTACGATTCGGCGTATACGTTCATATACTCTCCGCGCACGGGCACGGCGGCGGCGAAGATGCCGGACGACACGCCCATGGAGGAGAAGTCCAGGCGCATACAGCGCCTGATCGACAGGCAGCTCCAGATCACGAAGGAGATACTCGAAGGCATGGTCGGGCGCACGGAGACGGTGCTGGTCGAGAGCGTGTCCGCGCGGGACGGGAGCATGATGGGCGGGCGCACGCCGCGCGCGATCATGGTCAACTTCCCCGGCACGCCTGCGCTGATCGGACGCTTCGTGAAGGTCAGGATCACATCCGCGGGAAAGAACACGCTGCGCGGCGAGATGGTCGCAAATCAAGGAGAGTAACGGCATGGACAAGGTATTCATGAAGACGCGCGAGCTTGCGCAGGCGCTGATGGAATCCGAGCAGTACAGGGAGATGCAGCAGGCGCAGGAGCGCTGCGAGAACAACAAGCGCGCCACCGCGCTGGTCGAGGAGCTCGTGGAGAAGCGCGGGAAGCTCCATCAGGCGATGATGTCGCCCGCGCCGGACCCCGTGGAGATGAAGCGCATAGCGGACGAGATCGACCTGATCGAGGAACAGCTGGATCTGTTCGACGAGGTCGCCTCGCTGAACGCGGCGCGGGAGTCGTTCTACAAGCTGGTCGAGCAGGTCAACCAGGTGCTGCAGTTCATCGTGACCGGGAACATGGACGATCCGACGGAGGGCTGCAACGGGAACTGCGCCGGGTGCGGAGGATGCCATTGATCAATTCGGAATTCGGAATTGGGAATTCGGAATCAATAGCCTGGAGATGTTGCGGCTTATACCTTCGTGGATATCGTTCCCGTAGGGGCGCGCCTTGGTGCGCCCGCGTATCGCATCGTCATTCCGACGCCTCCGTAGGGACGCCATTCATGGCGTCCGCCCGATCATATCGCATACGGCGTGCGCAGCGGTCGACGTGCGTGCCTGTGTATGTCCCATGGTACATCCGCGCTGCCGTGGTATTTGTGGGATGACGGGGACCTCATCCGGCCCTCACGGGCCACCTTCCCCAGAGGGCAACGCCGTCAACTTAAGGCGATCCTGTGCTGTTCACGCATATATATCCACAAATCGTATGATCCGTAGCGGCGGCTATCAGCCGCCATTCCCGTCGGACATCGTATACCTACGATCTGTTATGCCCTTGTTCAAAGTTGACAGCGTTGCCCCAGAGGGGAAGGCAGGGTCCGTCCTATTGCGCGTGTGTTCGAACTTGACCGCAGGGACGCCCCATGTGTATGAAGCAACATGGTTTACAAATAGTGCAATAACATGGTTTACACTTTACGAAGTTTCGAACCAGCTCCAGGATCATCGAATCTCCGTAGCCCCGTGACCCCCGTGACCCCGACCGATCACCTTTGAGCCCCGAGCCACGTGACCCCTCTGCCATCGAGTCATGTACCATCCCAGCCACCGCGCCATAGGCGCGGCGCCGCAGGCGTCCTTGACGGTTCTCCTACGGTCTGCTAAGATTATGTCGGCGACGGGTAATGGAAGTTTTCCGATCACCCCATCGCCCGTCGCCGATACTTCGACAGCAGACCGCAGGAGGTTCGTCAAGGATGGCGGTCGGTCGTGGTACTATGTTGGTCATACTACTATTCGTTCCAAACTGATCTTTCGACCTGATACTGAAATGTAAACCATGTCCCTGCACAATTTGTAAAGGATGTCATTACACTACGCCCCATGGGGCGTCCGCGGCCCCGACCATGCGACCGACACTTCCGCATGTCCGCGATACATGCCCGCTCATATCCCACACATCCGCTCCGTCGGCGGCACGCGGCCGCCCGACATCGAATCCATTCGAGGTGAGGAACTTGGCTCTGACACCCATGATGCAGCAGTACCTTGAGATCAAGGCGCAGAACCCGGACACGATACTGTTCTACCGCCTGGGCGACTTCTACGAGATGTTCTTCGACGACGCCAAGCTGGCCTCGCGGGAGCTCGACCTTACGCTGACGGGCAGGGACTGCGGTCTGGAGGAACGCGCGCCCATGTGCGGCGTGCCCTATCACGCCGTGGACGTGTATCTTGCGAAGCTGATCGAAAAGGGCTACAAGGTCGCCATCTGCGAACAGATGACCGATCCGAAGCTGGCCAAGGGGCTGGTCGAACGCGAGATCACGCGCATCGTGACGCCCGGCACCGTGATAGACGGCTCGCTGTTGGACGAGGGGAAGAGCAATTACCTCCTGAGCATCATATTCAACAGGAACCGTGCCGGCTGCGCGTTCTGCGACGTGTCGACCGGCGCGTTTTACGTGCACGCCATAGCCGACGTGCGCGCCGACCTGGCGGACGAGCTTGCGCGCATATCGCCCGCGGAGATCATCACAAACGAACCGGACACCGTGCGCGCGCTCTCGGACAGGAAGGCGGGGCGCGCTGACGCGGAGGCTTCGACCTATGGGACGGCCGCGCGCATCGTGAAGGCGCACTTCGGCAAGCCGCTCGACCAAATGTCCATGGGCGAGGACAAGGCCGTGGTGCAGGCGGCGGGCGCGCTGCTCAAATACCTCACGGATACGCAGAAGAACGCGCTGGAGCACATCCTCTGCGTGCAGTCCTACGACAGCGGCCGCACGCTGCAGCTGGACAGGCTGGCGCTCAGGAACCTCGAGCTGACCGAATCCGCCGGCACGAGGACGAAGAAGGGCTCGCTGGTCTGGGCGATGGACAGGACGTGCACCGCGATGGGCAGCCGCCTGCTGCGCGAGTGGGTCGAGCGCCCGCTGCGCGAGGCCGCGCCCATCGAAGAGCGCCTGGACGCCGTGCAGGCGCTGCTGGACGACCCCATGCAAGCGACCTCGCTGCGCGAGCAGCTCTCGGGCGTATATGACATCGAGCGCCTGCTGAGCCGCATCGCCTGCGACACGTTGAACGCGCGCGACTGCCTGGCCATCGGCGCGACGCTTGACGCGCTGCCGCTGATCAAGAGCTGCGCTTCTTCGCTCGACGCGAAGCTGATCGCGGCGCAGGGCAAGGCGCTTGACGAGATGCCGGAGCTCAGGGATACGCTGCGTCGCGCGATATCGCCGGACGCGCCGCTGACGGTGCGCGAGGGCGGCATGATCGCGCCCGGCTACTCGCAGGAGCTGGACGAGCTGCGCGACGTCGCCGCGAACGGCAAGGGGTACCTTGCGCAGATGGAGCGTTCAGAGCGCGAGAAGACGGGCATCAAGAACCTGAAGATCGGCTACAACCACGTGTTCGGCTACTATATAGAAGTCACGAAGTCGTTCTACGAGCTGGTGCCCTACAATTACGTGCGCAAGCAGACGCTTGCAAACTGCGAGCGCTTCATCACCGATGAATTGAAGGACCTCGAGAGCCGCATATTGGGCGCGGAGGAGAACGCCACGCGCCTCGAGTACGAGCTGTTTTTGCAGATACGCGACATGCTCAGGCAAAACCTTGCGCGGCTGCAGGTGACGGCGAACGCGCTCAAGACGCTGGACGTGCTGACGGGCCTTGCGGAGATCGCGCGAGAACGGGATTACGTGCGCCCACGCATCAACGATGAGGGCCGCTACCTGATCCGCGAGGGCCGCCATCCGGTGGTCGAGCTGTCGCTGGGCGCGGAGCGCTTCGTGCCGAACGACACGTCCCTGGACGAGGAGCACCGCGTGATGATCATCACTGGGCCCAACATGGCGGGCAAGTCCACCTACATGCGGCAGACGGCGCTGATCGCGCTGATGGCGCACATGGGTTCGTTCGTGCCGGCCGCGGAGGCGGATATAGCGCTCACGGACAGGATATTCACGCGCATAGGCGCTTCGGACGACCTGTACGGCGGGCAGTCCACGTTCATGGTCGAGATGAGCGAGATGGCGACGATACTGAAGCATGCCACCGCGAAAAGCCTTGTGATACTGGACGAGGTGGGACGCGGCACGTCCACGTTCGACGGGCTGTCCATCGCATGGGCGTCCGTGGAGCACATCGCGGGCGAGAAGTGCATGGCCAGGACGCTGTTCGCCACGCACTATCACGAGCTGAGCGAGCTGGAGGGCACGCTGCCGGGCGTCGTGAACGTGCGCATCACCGCAAAGGAGATGGGCGACGAGATCATATTCCTGAGGAAGATCATGCCCGGCGGCGAGGACAGGAGCTACGGCGTGGCCGTGGCAAAGCTTGCGGGCCTGCCGAAGAGCGTGGTCTCCCGCGCGCGGCAGATCATGGCGCGGCTGGAGGTGGACGACCAGACGCGCGGCTCGATAGGGAAGAGCATCATAGAAAAGCATAAGGTGAAG
>SVGK01000164.1 GCA_015056395.1 Clostridiales bacterium | reverse complement strand
GGCGTAAGCGGCCGCCTGCTCGCCCGCGATGCGGCCGAACACCACGAAGTCCGCCACGGCATTGCCGCCCAGACGGTTCGCGCCGTGCACGCCGCCGGTGACCTCGCCCGCCGCGAACAGGCCGGGTATGATCTCGCCTTCGGTATCGATCACGTGCGTCTCCGTGTCGATCTTCAGACCGCCCATCGTGTGATGGATGCCGGCCGTGACCTTGACCGCGTAGTAAGGCGCGGTGTCGAGCGGGTTCGCGAAGCTGGTGCGGCCGAAGTCGGGATCGTTCTTCTCGGCCACATAGCCGTTCCAGGTCTCCATGGTAGCCGCGAATGCATCGGCGGGTATCCCCAGCGCCTCGGCCAGCGCCTCATAGGAATCGCCGGAGAGCATGAAGCCGCGGTTGATGTAGCCCTGTATGACGGAGGACGCGTCCACCATCTTCTGATCGACGATCAGCCAGGAGAAGGAGCCGGGCTGTGCGATCTCCGCGGCGGAGACGACGTCGCGCGTGCCGACTTCGTCGATGAAGCGCTCGCCGTTGGCATTGACCAGTATCGCGCCGTCGCCGCGCAGACCTTCGGTGATCAGCGAAGCCGTGTCGGCCTGTACGGTCGGATGGATCTGGATCTGCTCCATGTCGACGGTCGCGGCGCCCAGCGCCTCGGCCATCTTGATGCCCTGGCCCTGTATGCCGGAAGCGTTCGTGGTCATGAAGCCCTCGAGCTCAGGCTTGTAGGATACGACCATGTCGAGGTTCGCGCCGAAGCCGCCCGTCGCGAGCACGACGGCGCCGGCGTTGACGGTCACCGCGTTGCCGGTCTTGCCGACGGCCTCGATGCCGATCGCGGCGCCGTTCTCATCGGTCAGTATGTTCGTCGCGGTCGTGTCGAGCATCAGCGTGATGTTGTCGCGGGAAGCGCACGCCTCCTCAAGCAGCGGCACGGTGTACGCGCCCACGGAGAGGACCTTGCCTTCGCCGTCCACGGGGCGATGTATGCGCTTGACCGACGCGCCGCCGAAGCTTGCGACGTTGGTCAGGTCGATGCCCACCGTGCGCAACCATTCGATCGCGTCGGCGGAGTTGCCCACCAGCGTGTCCACCAGCGCCGGGTCGTTCAGGCCCTTGCCGCCCACCATCGTGTCCAGCGCGAAAAGCTCGGTCGAGTCGAAGTAGCCCTGCGGGTCCGCCTGCCAGGCGTCCCACTGCTCCTTGACGGTCGCCGCCAGCGCGGTGATGGTCTCGTTGTCGGCATAGTTCTCGGCGGCGTTCGTCAGCGTCTTCTCGACGCCGGCGCTCTCGCCGAACTCGTTCTCGTCCTGGTCGGCCGTCTTCGCGGCGTTCATGCCGCCGGTCGACTTGACGGAGTTGCCGCCCACCGCGGGCTGGCTTTCGATCACGACGACGTTGCAGCCGGCGTCCGCGGCGACGATCGCCGCCGTCATGCCCGCGCCGCCCGCGCCGACGATCACCACGTCAGCGTCCAGCACGGCGTCCTCGGCGGACTCTTCGACATATTCACGTACATAGTCGTCCGGCTCGACGCCCGCTTCCGCAAGCGCCGCACGGGTCGCTTCGATGAAGGCGCCGCGCGTCACGGAGGCGAAAGTCGCTCCCGTGTAGGTGTCCACGATGCCGTTGGCGTCGACGAAGGCCTGCGGCCATTCGGCGATTATGTTCTTGCCTATGCCGTCCGTCTCACTGTCTCCGACCGCCTGGACGTCCGTGATGACGCCGTCCTCGACGGTCACCGTCACGCTGACCTCACCGCCGTATCCCTGTGCCGTGCCGGTACCTGTCTCCGCCAGCGCGGCCGCGGTCAGCAGCATGAAAAGCGCCATAACCATTGATAATACTCGTCTCTTCACTTGCCCATCCTCCTTGAATTTCAATAATATGGCCGATCGAACGACCATATCTTATTTTACATGGAATCGCACGGAGTTGTCAAGCAAATGTTGAAGCATCCGGCATCAGCGCAATATCGCGCCCGGCGATTTCCTTCGATTGTGAAGCAATTCTAAAAAACTTTGCACAAAAATCCTGTTGAAGTCACCTTGAGAATCATGTATAATATGCAAGTATCATTATGAAAGGCTGGGGAAGCGTGCTTCCCGTCGTCATATGAAGAGATTCTTTTGCTTGCTGGCGGCGCTTTTGCTCCTGGCCGCCTCGACTGCGTGTGCGTCCGTGCGCTCCGACCTGGGCATCACGGTGCTTGTGGACGGCGCGGTCTGTGAAGACGAGGTCGTATCGCCGGATTCGGGCGACGACCTGCGCGTGAGGATCACCATCAACGGCTATCTGCTGATCGATCTGCCGTTCTCGCAGCCGCACGCGGTGACGGTGCGCCTGATCAACAACGAAGAGAACGTCGTCCAGATCACGGGCGAAAAGGTCTATATGGAATCGTCGACCTGTGACAACCAGGACTGTGTCATGATGGGCGAGGTCACGCGCGATAACCTTGAGATGCGCGTGCTGGGCGGCTACATAATCTGCCTGCCCCACCTGATCAGCGTAGAGGTCTACAGTGTCTGAGCGCTCCATGACGCCGCGCCGCCTTGCACAGTTCAGCCTGTTGCTGGCGCTGACGCTGGTGCTCAGCTGGCTGGACCGCTCGATCCCGGTAACATGGTTCCTGAGCGGCGCGATACCCGGCATAAAGCTGGGACTGGCCAACACGGTGCTGCTCTATGCCATCTATCTCATGGACTGGAAGAGCGCCATCGTGCTGATGGTCGCGAAAGTGGTGCTGACGGGCTTCATGTTCGGCTCGCTCAGCGCGATACTCTACAGCCTCTCAGGCGGAATATTGAGCCTTGCGGTGATGCTGCTGGTCAAAAGGTATCCGGCGATAGGCGCGCTCGTCATCGCGGCCGCCGCATTCGCAAGCGACGTCTTGATCATCAGGCGTGCGGGCGGCGTCCCCACGGGCGACATGCTCTGGTGCGCCGTGCTGATCGCACTTGCCGCCGTTTCCGCCATCGTGATATACATACTGCTTCGCAGACACAAGGATCACGAGGTGCTGGGCGTGTCACTGGCCGGCGGCGTATTCCATAACGTCGGACAGATGCTGGCGGCGGCCGCATTGCTGCGCGTGCCGCAGCTGCTTTATATCTACCTTCCCGTGCTCGTGGGCATGGGCGCGGTGGTCGGCTGCCTGACGGGCATCGTCGCGCGGCTTGCATTCCGCGCGCTCAGGGCCAACGGCGCCGGTCCCCGAAAGGAAAGCGATACATGAAGAGACTTTGCACCATGCTCATGGTCCTTTGCCTGCTGTCCGCCAGCAGCGGCCTGGCGGAACCGGCCAAACAGTCCGCGGTCGGTTTTTATCTCGACACCGTGGTGATGCTGACGGCCTACGTCGACGACGTGCAGGTGCTCAACGACGCCCTGGCGGAGTGCGGCCGCTACGAACAGATGCTCTCCCGCACGATCGAGGGCAGCGACGTCTGGCGCATCAACCACGCGGGAGGCAGACCGACTACGGTCTCTGATGAGACGATAGAGCTGCTGACGGCCGCGCAGGAGGTCAGCGCGCTCTCGCAGGGCGCATTCGATGTGACCATAGCCCCCGCATCGACCATGTGGGACTTCACGTCCGGCGCGGCCGTGCTCCCCAATGAGGCTGCGCTCGCGGCGGCGGCCAAGCTGATCGACTACACACAGGTCTCCATAGACGGAAATGACGTGACGCTTCCCGACGGCATGATGATCGACCTGGGCGCCATCGCGAAGGGCTACATCGCCGACAAGGTCAAGGCTTACCTTTCCGCTCGCGGCGTCGAAAGCGGCATACTGAATTTCGGCGGCAATGTCGTAGGCCTTGGGCTCAAGCCCGACGGAAGCGCGTGGAAGGTCGGCATACAGGACATCGACCAGCCCACCGGCGCCTATATGATGGTGGCGGAGAACAGGGGCGGCTCGACCGTGACGTCCGGCATATACGAGCGCGGCTTCACGCTGGACGGCGTGTACTACCATCACATACTCAGCACCGAGACAGGATGGCCCATACAGAACGAGCTTGCATCCGTCACCATATTCTCGGACAGCTCCATGTGGGGCGACGCGCTTGCGACGGCGGCGTTCGCCCTCGGAACAGACCATGGTCTTTCGATGATCGAAAGCCTGGACGGCATCGAAGCGGTGTTCATCTCCCGCGACCGGTCGATCACGCTGTCTTCCGGCGCGGGCGATTACATCATAGATTACCCTCACGACGAAACGTGAACAAGGAGGTCGAGGCGTTTGAAAAAGAAACTGCCCTCATTGGTCGTGCTCTGCGTGATCGGCCTGGTTGCCGGGCTGCTGCTGAGCCTGACCGACACCGTCACATCAGCGCCGATCGAAGCGGTCGAAGCGAACAAGGCGGAATCCGCGCGCGCACAGGTGCTCACGGACGCGACGAGCTTTGACGAGGTCGAGCTGGTCGAGAGCCGCTATGCCCTTGACAGTCTCTACGAAGGGCGCGATGACGCGGGCGCTGTCGTAGGCTATGTCGGCCAGTCCACCGTCACCGGGTTCGGCGGCCCGATCGAGGTCGTGACCGGCATAGATATGGAAGGGAACGTCACGGGCATATCCGTAGGCGGTCCCGATTTTGCCGAGACGGCAGGCCTTGGCGCCAAGACGAAGGAGGCGTCCTTTACCGATCAGTTCAAGGGGAAGACGCCCTCCATCGTGCTGGGACAGGACGGCGTAGAGACCGTCACCGGCGCATCCACATCGTCCCGCGCGGTCATTTCCGGCGTCAACACTGTCGCAAACTATGTTCAGACCTATTCTCTGGGTCTCATGGAAGAGGCGACGGTCTATACCGGCGCAACCACGTCGCTCACGACGCAGGGCTTCGGCGGCGAAGTGACCGTAAACGTGGGCTTTGCAGACGACGGCACGATCGAGTATCTGAGCGTCGATACGCCCAACGAGACCGACGGTCTGGGCAAGATGACCTCCGAATCGGCGTACACGAGCCAGTTCCTGGGCAAGGCCGGTCCGTTTGCATACGGCGAAGACGGCATCGAAGCCGTGACCGGCGCGACGATCACCTCCACGGCCGTGCTCGATGCGATCAACGAGATCGTCTCCGGCGGCGGTTCCGCGTCGGCGGAGCCCGTCACGACGACCGTGCAGGGCTATGGCGGAGAGGTCACCGTGACCGCACGGCTGAACGCCGACGATTCCATCGCAGCGCTCTCCATAGACACGCCCAATGAGACGGACGGCTTGGGCAAGACGGCCTCCGATAGCTCGTTTACGGACCAGTTCATCGGCAAGATGGCGCCGTTTGCCTATGGCGAAGACGGCATCGAGGCGATCACCGGAGCGACCGTGACATCCACGGCCGTGCTCGAAGCTCTGAACGCCATCGTGCCTGCCGGCGATAAGAGCTCGCAGACACCTGTAGTCGAAGAGGCGGTGGTCGAGGAAACTGAGGTGCCGGCCGAAGAAACGACCGAAGTCGCTTCGGAAGCGCCTGCTGAAGATGCCTCCCCTGCGCACTACACCCCCGGCGAATACACCGTCACCAAGGAGACTGCCTTCTCTACTATCGACGTCAAGCTGACGCTCTCTGAGGACGCCATCACCGACGCCGTCATCACCTCCGAGGCCGTCGAGGGCTCACAGGACATGCTGACCGACGAGACCCGCAAGGCGCTGGCCGACGGCATACTCGCCGCGCAGGGCAGCGATATCGACGCCATAACTTCCGTGACCATCTCCTCCGACGCCGTCAAAGAGGCCGTGGACGAGATACTCGCGGACGCGCAGGCGGGCGGAGAGGCTGTGGCTGAAGAAGAAGCTGTTGAGGAAGAGACCGTCGAAGAGGTCGAGGCTGCTCCTGTTGAGGACGCTGCTGAAAGCACGGAGACTGTGGAAGAAACTCCTGCCGAGGAAACCGCTTCCACCGAGGAGACCGCTCCCGCCAAGTATGTCCCCGGCGAATACACCGTCACCAAGGAGACCGCCTTCTCCACTATCGTCGTCAAGCTGACGCTCTCCGAGGATGCCATCACGGATGCCGTCATCACCTCCGAGGCCGTCGAAGGCTCGCAGGACATGCTGACCGACGAGACCCGCAAGGCACTGGCCGACGACATACTCGCCGCGCAGGGCAGCGACATCGACGCCATAACTTCCGTGACCATCTCCTCCGACGCCGTAAAAGAGGCTGTGGATGAGATACTCGCGGACGCGCAGGCGGGCGA
>SVGK01000163.1 GCA_015056395.1 Clostridiales bacterium | reverse complement strand
ACATCTTCCTATTAAATTCCTTTTGGTAATATAAATGTAATATATCGTAATAATTGTGCAATAAGCGATTGCCCTGGTTTGTGCTACAAAACGTATTGCAATCACGGCCTGCACATGATATAATCGATGTAAAACAAGGACAGATGATGGGTGCGTGTTCGATCTCGATGACTTGTCTTTTGAATGGGACGAAGAGAAAGACCGTATCGATTTTACAAAACACGGCATCCGTTTCAAAACTGCCGCGAAGGTATTTCTCGATCCCGATCTGTTGGTTCGCGAGGATGTGGAGCATCCTGATGAATCGAGGTACGATGTTCTTGGAAACATCGGGAAGATCATATTCGTAGTATGTACATTCAGACGAAATAACGTGATCAGGCTGATATCTGCACGAAAAAGCGACGCCAAAGGAGGAAGCGAGGTACAGGTATACAGGTATGGTGAGGATGACTTTGAGTGAACTGGATAACGGATTGACAGACGAGGAGCTGTCTGCGCTCGAAGCGGCGGAAGCCAGGCCACCTGTCGAGGATGAAGACAGCCCGGAGATGATGTTCGAACAACTGATGCAGTTCAAACGCGTGAACCGTGAGAACAGAACGAAACCGACGATCTCCCTGCGGATATCGCCTGCGACACTCAAAAAGGCAAAGCAGTATGGGAAAGGATATACGGGGCTGCTCAGTCGGCTGCTGGATGCGGCGATAGACGATGAAGAACTCGTTCGCAGGTGCATTTGAATCGTAAACCGACCCAACTCGACCGGAAAGGACTGATACCCGCATGGCCCTGCACATCATCGAAAACGAGAGCCTGCGCGTGCGCATAAGCGACGCCGGGGCGGAGCTGACCAGCGTGACCGACAAGGCGACGGGGCGCGAGAGGATCTGGACGGCGGACCCCGCCGTGTGGAACCGCCACGCGCCGATACTCTTCCCGTTCGTCGGCAAGGTCGCGGGCGGCCGATACCGCATCGGCCACAGAGAATACGAGATGAAGACGCAGCACGGCTTCGCGCGCGACATGGCGTTCGTCTGCGCGGACGAGGCGGCGGATCACGTCACGCACACGCTCGCCGCGACGCCCGAGACGATGGAGATCTATCCCTTCGACTTCAGGCTGACCGTGCGGCACGGCCTGTCGGGGCGCAGGCTCGCCGTCGACTGGACGGTCGAGAACGCGGGCGGGGAAGAGATGCTCTTTTCGATAGGTGGGCATCCCGGCTTCCTGCTGCCGGAGGGCGTGCGCAAGGAGGACTGCTCCATACTCTTCCCCGGGAAGGACGCGCTCTCGTTCGTCTGCGCAAGCCCGCAGGGCCTCATACGCACGCGGCCGAAGGCGCTCCGGACCGAAGGTGGACGCGCACGCTACCGCGACGACATCCCCGATACGTGGATATTCGAGGACGGCCAGGTCCGCCGCGTCGGCATCGCCCTGCCGGACGGCGCGCCCTACGTCCTGCTCGACTGCGAACAGTTTCCGATGCTCGCGGTCTGGGCCAACCCGAACGGCCCGTTCATATGCCTGGAGCCCTGGTTCGGGCGCGCCGACGACGAGGGCTTCACCGGGACCATCGACCAGAAGAAGGGTATACAGACGCTCGGCCCGGGCGAGGCGCGAAGCATCGGCTATTCCATGGAGTTCTGCTGATGCGCCGCTATACACGGAACGAGGGACGCCCTGCGGGGCGTCCCTCGTTCCATACATCGCGTCAGCTCTCCCACGTCACGTCCGCGTCGACCAACTGTATGTAGGTATAGCCGTCCTCCAGGTACGTGTCGAACAGGCCCGTCACGGTCACGTCCGTGCCGAGCTCGGGATAGTCCGCGGGATAGGCGTGCTCGCCCTTCCAGACGAACTCTATGCCCTGTGAGCAGCACGCCGTCGCGTCCGCGATGACCGCGGCGAAGTACTCCTTGTTCGTCTGCGGATCCTGGAAATAGCTGAAGCCGCCGCACATCTTCACGCGCTGTCCCTCATACTGCTGCGGATCCTCCAGCATCGCGTATACCTGCGAGTAGACCACCGTGCCGCTGATCGCGGTCAGGTCCAGGTCGACCTTGTCCTCCTCGAACGCCGGCGGCTGCGAAAGCGCCGCTGCGGCGGGGAGGGAGGCCTTTTCGGCGCTCTCCTCCTGCGCCGCAGGCGCTGCCGTGGACGGCGCGGTCTCCGCAGCCTTCTGTCCGCACGCCGCGAGCAGCAATGCCATCACGGCCAGCGAGATCGACAGGAACACCTTCTTCATATACCATTGCCTCCTTGTGCCAGATCATTCGAAATACGCGTCGGCAAGGCGGATGTACGCGCATCCGTCCTCCTCATAGGTCTCGAACCGTCCCGTGACGGTCGCCTCGTCCCCGTATGTGCCGGCCGTGCCGAGATCCCCGGCCAGCGTGAACTCGAGCCCCTGGCTGCAGCATCCGGAGGCGTCCGAGACGGAGATCATGTCGCAGGCCTCGCCGTTCGCCTTGACGAAGCGCCCCGTGACGCCCCTCACGCGGACGATGCTGTGCAGATATGCCCAGGGCCTCGCGTACATATCCGATACCTGCGCGAACGCCACGACCGCGCTGACCTGCGACAGGTCCAGGTCGACGGCCTGCCGCGGGCCGTCCGCGGCGCGGGCGGAGCCCATAAAGAGCATCGCCGCGCACAGCAGCGCGGACAGCGCCCTTCTCGACGTCTTCATCCCCTGCGCAGGCGCTCGATCGCCGCGAATACGAAGAATACCGCGATGTCGACCGCCACGATGGTCGAACCCACCGGCGTGCCGCCCACGATGGAGATCAGCATGCCCGCGAGCGCGCACGTCACGGAAAGCGCGGCGGAGCAGATCGTGACGCCCTTGAAGCTGCGGAACACGCGCATGGCGGAGAGCGCCGGGAATATGATCAGCGCGGAGATCAGCAGCGAGCCCACCAGGTTCATCGCCAGCACGATGATCACGGCGATGACGACCGCGATCAGCAGGTTGTAGGTCTCGACCTTCGTGCCCACGGCGCGGGAGAAGTCCTCGTCGAATGTGACGGCGAATATCCTGTTGTAGAACAGCACGAACAGTACCACCACGGCGATGGACAGCCCCACGCACAGCCAGACCTCGGCCTGTGTGAGCGTCAGTATCGACGTGGAGCCGAACAGCGTGGAGCACACGTCGCCCGAGAGATTCGAGGAGGTCGAGAACAGGTTTAGCAGCAGATAGCCTATGGCCAGCGCGCCCACGGAGATCATCGCGACGGCCGCGTCGCCCTTGACCTTCGCGTTCCTGCCCGTGCGCAGCAGCAGTATCGCCGAGAGTATCGTCACGGGCATCACGAACAGCATGTCGTTGCTCAGGTGCAGCACGCCCGCGATCGCCATCGCGCCGAACGCGACGTGCGAAAGCCCGTCCCCTATGAATGAAAAGCGCTTCAGAACGAGCGTCACACCCAGCAGCGAGGAGCACAGCGCGATCAGCGTGCCCACGATCAGCGCGTAGCGCACGAAGGGGAAGGCCAGGTACTGCTGGATCGTAGCGATCATGCGCACTCGCCTCCTTCCGAATAAAGGAAGCGCTGCCCGAGCGCGCTCTCCCTGTACGCCTCGACGCTGCCGTAGAAGACCTGTGCGCCGCCCAGGTGGAGCACATGCGTGGCATACCGCACCGCCGCCGCGATGTCGTGGGAGATCATGATGATCGTCACGCCCTCGCCGTTGAGATCCTCGATCAGCTTATACATCTCCGCGGTCACCCTGGGATCGAGGCCGGACACGGGCTCGTCCAGCAGCAGGAGCTTCCGCGTGGCGCAGAGGGCGCGCGCGAGCAGCACGCGCTGCTGCTGTCCGCCGGAGAGCTCGCGGTAACAGCGACGCCTGAACTGCGTGACGCCCATGCGCGCCATGTTCTGTTCCGCAAGCGCCTTTTCCTCCCTGGAATAGAAGGGGCGCCGGCCGATCCTGCCCTGACAGCCGGACAGCACGATCTCCCGCACTGTCGCCGGGAAATCGCGCTGTACGACCGTCTGCTGCGGAAGATATCCGATCTCATCGCCGCGCAAGCCGTCGCCGAATTCGATCGCACCGCGCAGGGGCCTCATGAGCCCCAGCATCGTGCGCATCAGCGTGGACTTGCCGGAGCCGTTCTCTCCAACGATGCACAGGTAATCGCCCGCGTTCACGGCGAAGTCCAGCCCCTCCAATATCGCGTGGGATTCATAGCCCAGAGCCAGATCCCTGCATGTCATCAATGCCATGTGCTGTCCTTTCGGTCGTGCGGGACGGACCCGCGGATGCCCCGGGTCCGTCCCGCGGTCATGTGTCACTTCGTCAGCGCAAGCCTGAGCGCCTCAAGGTTCTGCTCCATCACGCCCAGATAGGTAACGCCGTTGGCGACGTCTTCAGCCGTAGTGGCTTGCATGGAATCCATCATGCGCACGGCGGCGTCCTTTGCCTGCGTGTTCGCGATGATGGTCTCCGCGATGCGATGGTTGTCGCCCTCGATGGTCAGCACGGAGGAAAGCCCCAGTTCGTCGACCTTGCCGGCCAGGAATACGATGGTCTCGAAGCTGGCCTCGCTCTCCGCGGAGCAGCCGGAGAAAGCGGCGTAGTAAGCAAGGCCGTAGTCGTCCGTAAGATAGCGGAAGGGGAAACGGTCGCCGAACAGCACCGTATCCGTCGCGGCGTCCCGTACGGCCTCGGCATAGGCCTGATCCAGCGCGTCGAGCTTCGCGGCATAGGCCTCGCAGTTGGCGGTATAGGTCGCGGCGGCCTCCGGCACGGTCTCGCCCAGCGCCGCGGCGATCGCTGCGGTCAGCTTCCCGGCGTTGCGCAGGGACAGCCAGACGTGTTCGTCGGCCTCCTCCTCGTGTTCGTGCTCGTGCTCTTCCCCTTCGTGCTCGTGTTCTTCCTCTTCGCGCTCGTGCTCTTCCTCTTCGTGCTCGTGTTCTTCCTCTTCGTGCTCGTGCTCTTCCTCTTCGTGCTCGTGATCTTCTTCGTTTTCGTGCTCTTCCTCGTCGTGGTCGTGGTCGTGCTCGTGCTCCATGCCTTCGACGTTCTCTTCCATCTTGATGTCGTCTCCCATGCACTCCACGAGGCTGATCACCTTCATATCGGGGTTGACGGCTTCCTTCAGCGCGTCCTCGACCCACTCGTCGGATTCGCCGCCGACATAGATGAACACATCGCAGGTGGCGACCTTCATGATGTCCGCCGCCGTGGGCTGGAAGGAATGCAGATCCACGCCGCTGTTGAGAAGCATCGTGATCTCGACGCTGTCGTCTTCGCCCACGATCTCACGCACCCAGTCATAGATGGGGAATATGGTCGTTACGACAGAGATCCTGTCTGTCTCAGCCGGGGCCGATACGGCGAAAAGACCTGTGAGCAAAATAAGGGAAATGATCATGGAAATGATGCGATTCTTCATTTGGATTACCTCCGGAAAAAGATCTGTCTGTGAAAATGGGTATACAAAGGGCAGGGCAGCGCCGCTTCACGGGTATGATGACCCGTGTGCGCCTGTCTTACAGGCGTGCGGCGTCCCCCTGTCTGTTTTGTATCAATCGTTCAGACGGATCTTCCGGTCGATGAGCGTCGGCTGCGATGGCATGCCGAAACACGCGGCGTGCGCGCGCAACGGGCGCACGCGCAGCGTGGCGAAGAGCAGCAGCACAAGCGCCAGCGCCACGCTGAAGCTGCGCTGTACGCGTATGGCCTGCGCGAGGAAGGCGCAGACGGGGCAGTCCTCGCCCGGACAGTCGTGATGCGCCTCGCGTATGATGAGTGCGGAGGAGGCGAACAGTATAAGCAGCATGCCGACCAGCAGCAAAAGGGCGATGCGCCGTTTGCCAATGGACATATGTTCCGCCTCCTTTCCGTGATGTCGCTTGAGATCGCTATTATTTTATCACCCGATGCCGTTTTGTCAATATGGAATCGGATTCCAAATTTAAATATTTCGTGAACGATATGTTGCCTTATGTGCCGTCCCGCTTCATCGAGAAGCGGTCCATGGGGTAGTTCGCCAGGTTGCCCAGTATGCTTCGGCCGTCGGCGTTGCCGAGCAGCGCCGTCCTCGCGCGCGTGATCTCGGACTCCGCGCGGTGCTTGGACGGGCCGCCCACGCAGCCGCCGGGGCAGATCATGCCCTCGACGAAGTCGGCGTCCAGTTTGCCCGCCTTCATCAGCGCCAGCGCCTTCCTGCATTCCTCGCCGCCCGCGCACGTCATG
>SVGK01000162.1 GCA_015056395.1 Clostridiales bacterium | reverse complement strand
CGAAGAAGAAACCGATTCTGATTGCGACTGGTATCGCCTGCGCCATGAGGAGGCTCTGACGCCCGAAAGCATCGTTGAGCTGGCTAAGGCGACCTACAAGAAGTACGGCTTCGTGGACTTCAAGCTCAAGGGCGGCGTGCTGGAGCCCAAGGAAGAGCTCAAGGCTGTCCAGGCTATCAAGAAGGAATTCCCCAATGCCCGCGTGGACCTGGATCCCAACGGCTGCTGGAGCCTGAAGGAAGCCCTCGAAATCGCCGACGGCCTGAAGGAATGCCTGGCGTACTGCGAGGATCCCGTGGGCGCCGAGGCTGGCTTCTCCGGCCGCGAGGTCATGGCGGAGTTCCGCAAGGCCACCATGATGCCCACCGCCACCAACATGATCAACACCGACTGGCGGCAGATGTGCCACACCATTGCGCTGCAGAGCGTGGACATACCGCTGGCGGACCCGCACTTCTGGACCATGAACGGCTCCGTGCGCGTGGGGCAGCTGTGCAACGACTTCGGCCTCATGTGGGGCTGCCATTCGAACAACCACTTCGACATATCCCTGGCCATGGTGGTGCAGTGCGCGGCGGCGATACCGGGCCGCATGAACGGCATAGACACGCACTGGATCTGGCAGGAGGGGCGCGAGAGACTGACGAAGCAGCCGCAGCAGATCGTCGGCGGCTGCATAGACCTTCCGGAAAAGCCCGGCCTGGGCGTGGAGATCGACAGGGAGCAGCTGATGAAGGCGCACAGGCTGTACATGGACAAGTGCCATGGCCGCGGCGCGCGCAACGACGCCGTGGGCATGCAGTACCTGATCCCCGGCTGGAAGTACGACAACAAGAGGCCCTGCCTCGTGCGGTGAAACGGAGGATGGACTTGTGGATACGAGTTTGATCAGGGGCATCGTCGTGCCGATACTGACGCCCTTGGACGCGGACGAGAACATCGACGAGGCGCGCCTGCGCAGGCAGGTCGACTTCGTGATCGCAGGCGGCGTCAGCGGTATATTGGCGTTCGGCAGCAACGGTGAGTTCTACATGGTCGAGGAGGACGACATGCGGCGCGGCCTGAGGATCATGGTCTCTCAGGCGGCGGGGCGCGTGCCGGTCTACTTCGGCATAGGCGCGATACGCACGAAGAAGTGCGTGCGCCTGGCAAGGATGGCTGCGGAAAACGGCGCGTACGGCATATCGGTGCTGCAGCCCATGTTCCTGAAGCCCACCGAGCGGGAGCTGTTCGAACACTTCAGGACCATCGCGCAGGCCGTGCCGGACACGCCCATGCTGCTCTACAACAACCCCGGCCGCGTGGGATATTCCATGACGGCGGGACTGGTCGAAAGGCTGGCGCATGAGGTCGAAAACATCGTGGGCATGAAGGACACCAGCGGCGACATCACGCTCACCTCCGAGTTCATACGCAGGACGCGCGACGTGGGCTTCAGGGTGTTCGGCGGCAAGGACACGCTCCTGTACGCCTCGCTGTGCCACGGCGCCGTGGGCGGCGTGTGCACCACGGCCAACATCATGCCCGAGATGGTGTGCGAGATCTACGACAGGTATGTCTCGGGCGATATCGCGGGCGCGCTCGAGGCGCAGTTCAGATTGAACCCCGTGCGCCTCAGCATGGATGGGGCGTCGTTCCCGGTGGCGACAAAGGACATGGCGAACCTGCGCGGACTGGACGCGGGCGCGCCCTACAGGCCGAGCCTGCCCACGCCCGAGGGGCCGGCGCTTGCGAAGATGCGCGCGGAGATGGAGGATGCGGGACTGCTCTGAAACCTTCGAAACGGGGAGGAGAAGCGTATGAAGGTCGTAGTGGCTGTGGATTCGTTCAAGGGCAGCATGACCTCCATGGAGGCGGGCCGCGCGGTCGAAAGGGGCATAGCGCGCGCGTGCGAGGCCCAGGTCGTCGTGCGTCCGCTGGCGGACGGCGGCGAGGGCACCACGGAGGCGCTGGTCGAGGGCCTGGGCGGTGCGTTCCGATGCGTCGAGGTCGAGGGCCCCATGGGCCTGCCGGTGCGGGCGCGGTACGGCATATTGCGGGACGGTCGCACGGCGGTGATGGAGATGGCGGAGGCCTCCGGCATCACGCTGGTGCCGCGGGACGCGCTGGACCCGCACAGGGCCGCCACCGTGGGCACGGGGCAGATGGTATTGGACGCCGTGCGGGCGGGCTGCCGTGAATTCATACTGGGCATAGGCGGCAGCGCGACCACGGAATGCGGCATAGGCATGCTGACGGCGCTGGGCTATGGGTTCTATGACGCGAACGGCGACAGGCTGCCGCCCGTGTTCGACAGCCTTGGGAAGATCGAAGAGATACGCGCCGGCGACGTGCCGGACGTGCTGCACGAATGCCGCTTCCAGATCGCGTGCGATGTGAACAACCCGCTGTCAGGGCCCCGCGGCGCGGTCAGCGTGTTCGGACCGCAGAAGGGCGTGAAGCCCGAAGAGACGGAAGCCATGGACCGCGCGATGGCGCGGTTCGCCAAAAAGGCGGCGGCGTTCACCGGACGCGACCGCGCCGAGACGCCGGGCGCCGGCGCTGCGGGCGGGCTGGGGTTCGCGCTGATGACGTTCCTTGAGAACGTGACGCTGCGCCCCGGCACGGACATCGTGTTCGAGGCGATAGGCCTGGAGTCGGCGGTGAAGGACGCGGACGTGGTCGTCACGGGCGAGGGGCGCATGGACGGGCAGACCGCCATGGGCAAGGTGCCCGTGGGCGTGGCGCGGCTGGCGAAGCGGTATGGCTGCAAGGTCGTCGCGTTCGCGGGCGGCGTCACGGAGGACGCCGTGAAGTGCAACGACGCGGGCATAGACGCGTTCTTCCCGATCGTGCGCGGCGTGACGACGCTGGACGAGGCGATGGAAAAGGAGACCGCCATGCGCAACATGGAGCTGGCCGCAGAACAGACGTTCAGGCTGCTGCGCGCGATGGCGTGACGCAGTATGCATAGGATGCTCTGCCTTTC
This sequence comes from Clostridiales bacterium, assembly GCA_015056395.1. GTDB lineage: Bacteria > Bacillota > Clostridia > Christensenellales > Aristaeellaceae > Faecivicinus. The sequence continues at coordinate 3,254 of SVGK01000162.1, read as the reverse complement.
ATGGATATGGAGGGCAGAGCTTTTTTGCGCAGTGGCAGCCAGCAGACAGGGCAGGGAACGGGCCATGGACGGCCTCGTTCCCCTCAGGACCCGTACGGTATCGCGTGGAATGTGGCGGCGTAGACGCCGCCGCTACGGGATGGCATTGCGGACGCAGTTTCGGACCGGCCTCCCGCAGGGACGCCATTCATGGCGTCCGCCCTGTCGCCTCGTGTCAACATACGTACAGTATAGCGAACAAGCACGGCCCTCCCCGAAGGAACGCGGCATGCCGCGTCCGCGTCGCCCGTGCGGTATCGCGAGTGGACATGGCGGCGTAGACACCGCCGCTACGGGACGGCATTGCGGACGTTTTCGGATCGACCTCCCGCAGGGACCTCATCCAGCCCTCACGGGCCACCTTCCCCAGAGGGCAACACTGTCAACTTTGAACAAGGGCATAACAAACCATAGGTATACGTCATCCGGCGGGAATGGCGGCTGATAGCCGCCGCTACGGTCCACACGATTTGCGGATACAACTGCGTGAACAACACGGAATCGCCTTAAGTTGACAGCGTTGCCCCAGAGGGGAAGGCAAGGTCCCGCGGCTATATCGCACAACGAATACCTTCATTCAAAGTCGACGGCGTGACCCGCATGGGCGAGCCAGGCTTTGCCCGTTCCTTACATGTCCGATACCGCACACAAAGGCGCGGACGCCATGGACGAAGCCCCCGATCGCACATTCTTCAACTCCTCACTCCTCATTCCTCATTCGTTTTTTCCTTTGCCCATCAATTCGCACACTTTCATCATTGCATTTCCGCGGCACAAGTGCTATAATCGGCATGGTCATAAGTATGCCCTTTCAGGGGCTTGAGAAGACGACTGAATTAAGCAAAGGAGTGTATGTGGGATGTTTACCAGCTTACGCAAGGCATTGTGCGCGCTGCTCGTGTGCGCGCTGCTGATCGCGGGCCTGCCGGCGGCGTTCGCCGAAGAGGTCGGCACGCAGACGGAGGCGAACCAGGAAGAGAGCCTCAACGAAAACGAGCCTCAGACGTCCCCGGTCGAACAGGAAGGCGCTGAGACAAAGGAAGACACCAAGTCTGAAGAAGGCGCGGCCACCGAAGAGGGCACCGGCACCGAGGAAGGCACCGGTACCGAGGAAGGCACCGGCACCGAGGAAGGCACCGGCACCGAAGAAGGCGGAGAGAGCGGCACGGATCCCGAAGGCGAGGGGGATATAGAGACCCCCGAGCGCGATACGGAGGAGGAGTGTGCTCACGAGAACGCGACCCGCACCTATGGCGAGATCGAGAGGGAATGGGCCGTGGACAACGGCGACGGCACGCATACCTGGCACGTGATACAGGCCTATGAGGACAAGTGCGAACAGTGCGGTGAGCTGCTGGGCGGGGGCATCGAGGAGACGGTGGCCGACGAGAGCGAGGCGCATCAGTTCGAAAATGGCGTCTGCGAGGCCTGCGGCTATGCCTGCCCGCACGATGATACGACGATCGAGTACGGCCAGATCGCCGCTGAGCGGGCCGTGGACAACGGCGACGGCACGCACACCTGGCACGTGACGCAGGAATACGAGAAGAAGTGCAAGGTCTGCGGCAAGGTCGTGGACGAGGGTGTCGAGGAAACGGCCTCCGACGAGAGCGAGGAGCACGTGTTCGAAGACGGCGTGTGCGAGGCCTGCGGCTTCAAGTGTGAACACGCCGAGTGGACGCGCCAGCATATCGCGTTCCTCAATTCCCATTCCGTTCCTGTCGGCGAGGAAGGCCATGAGGTCTACTTCACCATGTTGTACAACGACGTCTGCAAGAACTGCGGCATACTCATCACCTCGGGCACCGAGGACAACAAGGTGGACGGCGTGTTCACTCACAGGTACGACGAGAACGGCGTATGCCAGGACTGCGCGTACGTCTGCAAGCACAGCGACGCGGTCCGCGAATACGGCCTGATCGAGGAAGAGATCGCCGTGGACAACGGCGACGGCACGCACACCTGGCACGTAAAGCAGCAGTACGAGGAGACCTGCGAGGCGTGCGGGCACGTCGAGACCGGCGTCGAGGAGTACATCGACGAGGAGCCCGAAGATCATCTGTTCGAGGACGGCGTGTGCCTGGCCTGCGGCTATGAGTGCCCGCACGAGAACGTCGAGCGCGAATACGGCACGATCGTCGAGGAGAAGGCCGTGGACAACGGCGACGGCACGCATACCTGGCACGTGACGATGGAGTACGAGGACATCTGCGGCACATGCGGCAGCATACTCGATTCGGGCGAAGAGGAGACCGTGGGCATTGAGCCCGAAGAGCATCTGTTCGAGGACAGCGTGTGCGTGGGCTGCGGCTATGAGTGCACGCACGAGAAAACGGAGATCAAAAACGCCACCAGCACGTCGATCTACGCAAGCATAGGCCACGAGGGCCACAACGAGTACATCCACGAGGAGTATGACGTGGTCTGCGCGGACTGCGGGCTCACGCTGGATCACGTGACGGAGGACGAAGAGGGCGAGCTCAGCGCGCACACGTTCAAGAACGGCAAGTGCACGCTCTGCGGCTACAAGAAGAAGCAGAAGAAGGCCGAGGAAGAGACGAAGCAAGCCGCGGCCAAGGATCCCGACATCGTGCATACCATGCGTGACGCCGGCCGTGCGCTGGAGCCCAAGCATGCCGAGGGCGCGCTGTTCGCGCGTATCGAGGACATCGAGCTGCTGCTGACGGAGGAGGAGCTGGGCGCGCTGGACGCGCTGCCGCTCAGCGACCAGTTCGTGATCGCGCTCAGCGCGTGCGGCTTCAAGGATGCCGTGAACGCCGCCGTCAAGGCGGACGGGAGCCTGCTGACGGATGCGGGCGCGCAGCTGCTGACGCAGGTCACGGCGCGCCTCGACGCGCTGACGGGCGAGGCGCTTGAAAGCTATCGCAATACGTGCAGCGCGAACTTCCCCGTGACCAGCATCACCCACGAGGGCAGCACGTTCGATTATGTAGAACTGAACGTGCGCGTCAGCGACGCGGGCGTCGAGCGCACCGACCGCTACGGCTTCCGCTTCGAGAACGGCGCATGGCTCTGCACGGTGAAGCCGTAAGGATCACGATAAGGGAACACTGCGGAAAAACAACGGAACGACACGACGGGGCGGCGGTCGCGCGGCATTTGCCACGCGGCCGCCCGTTTTGGTGTGCCGGGCATGGCGCACATCTAACCGGTGGAAGTCCGGTCGCGGGTATTTACCGCCAAGCGTAGCGAAC
>SVGK01000161.1 GCA_015056395.1 Clostridiales bacterium | reverse complement strand
CCTCGCGCAGCTGCGCAAGTATCTCGAATATGTAGTCCTGTGTGATCACGTCCAGCGCCGTCGTAGGCTCGTCCAGTATCAGGAACTTCGGATTGAGCAGCACGCTGAACGCGATCATCACGCGCTGCTTCATGCCGCCGGAGAGCTCGTGCGGGAAGCTGTTCAGTATGCGCTCCGGCTCCAGGCGGACGAACTCCAGCAGCCTCGACGCCCTGTCGATGATGACCTTCACGGGCGTCTTCGGCCTGTGCGCCAGGTATGTCTCGATAATGATGTCGCGCACGCGCATGACCGGGTTCAGCGCGCTTTGCGCGGCCTGGAACACCATGGCGATCTCCTCCCAGCGAAAGCTCGAAAGCTCCTTGGGCGTCATTTTGATGACATCCCTGCCCTGGTAGAGTATCTCGCCCTCGGTGATCTCGCCGGGATAGCTCACAAGCTTCATCAGCGCCGTCGCAAGCGTCGTCTTGCCGCTGCCGGACTCGCCCACCAGCGCCGTGACCATGTGCTGTGGTATGTCCATGGACACCTTGCGCAGCGCCTGTACCGTGCCGTAGCGGAGCGGGAACTGCAGCGACAGGTTCTTTACCTGTATGATCGATTCCATTCTATTCCGCTCCTTTCCGTCAGGTCTCGCGCAGGCGCGGGTTGATGATCTCCTCAAGGCCCGAGGAGAAGAATATGCACGCCATCTGGAATATGCCCATCACCGCCACGGGGGCGAATATGTTCAGATTGCCCACCGGGTTGGTGAAGCCCGGGTTGTTCTGCTTTGCCATGTTGATCATGGCGCCCCAGTTCGTCGCCTTGTAGCTGATGATGCCCAGCAGCATCAGGCCCACGCTCATCAGTATGGCATTGTACATGGTCATGACGAAGTTGATCGCAAGATAGCTCGTGATGTTCGGCAGTATCTCCTTGAATATGACGTAGCGGTTCGACATGCCCATCATCCTGTCGCAGAGCATGAAGTCGCGCTCCTTGAGCGAGAGTATCTGCGCGCGTATCTGCATGGACAGGCCCGCCCAGCCGAACAGTGAAAGTATCGCCGCGAATATGAACATGTTGGATATATTCATCTTGACCGCCAGTATCATGAACACGGGCGTCTGCGGGAGCGTCAGTATGAGCTTTGCGACGAAGGATATCACCGTGTCGACCCAGCCGCCTATGAAGCCGGACGCCGCGCCCAGTATGAAGCCGCCGATGATGGTGAATATCGCCGCCAGCGCGGCCACGGTCAGCACGTCGCGCGAGCCATGCACCACCTGCGCCCATATGTCGATGCCCTGGTAGTCCGTGCCCAGCGGATGTGAAAGCGAGGGCAGCTGGTAGCGCCCCATGTAGTCCGTGGTCGTGTCGAGCTTTATGAGCATCGGCCCGACCGTGGCCATCAGCAGGAATATCACGAGGATTATGAAGCCTATGAACGCCTTCTTGTTCCTGTAGAGTATCTTGGCCGATATGATCAGGTTGTTGCGGAAACGCTCCCACGGCGTAGAGGCCTTTTGCAGGCGCTCCCACTCCAGGCGCTGTTTTTCCTTGCGCCTTTCGAGCCGTTCGGCCCTCCTGTCTTTCCTCTCAGACATGCTATCCCTCCGTTCTTACACGCGGATCCAGCACGGAATAGACCAGATCAGCGATCAGCAGTGCTATGATTGTCGCTGTGGCGGACACGATCAGTATGCCCTGCATCAGCGTGAAGTCGCGGAAGGCGAGCGCGCCGTTCATATAGTAACCGATGCCGTAATACTTGAAGAACGTCTCCACGAATATCGCGCCGCCCATATAGGTGCCGAATGTGGACGCGAACGACGTTATCAGCGGAAGCATCGCGTTTTTCTTAAGGTAATACTTTCGGATGCGCCTGTCCGGCACGGAGCGCGCATAGGCGGCCGTGATGTAATCCTCGCCCAGCACGCTGATCGCGCTTGCGCGCATGTTCATGGTCCACGTGAACACCGTGGATATGAACACGCAGGTGATCGGCATGGCCGCGTGGTACAGCACATCCTTTATGAAGGGCCAGTTGAAGCCCGGATCGACCATTATGGAATACTTGCCCTGTGTGGGGAACCACTTGTTCTTGATGCAGAACGCGACAAGCATGATCAGCGGCCACATGTAATAAGGTATGGCCGATACGACGACGTAGAGCCCCGTGATGATGGGATCCAGCACCGTCTTGCGCTTCCATGCCATCAGCGCGCCTAAATTCGTGCCGACAGCGAAGCTCAGCACCAGCGCGATCGTGACGACAAGCAGCGTCCATGGAAATGAGTCCGCGATGATGGACAGTACGCTCGTCTTCTGGTACTGCATCGAGTTGCCCAGGCTGCCGTGCAGTATGTTGTTGACATACGTGCCGAACTGCTTGAGCACGGGCTCGTTGGGATCGTAATTGATGATGTACGCCACGCGCTGGCGGGCGACTTCCATCGTGAGGTTCTGTTCCTTTGCGAGCTTCACGGCCATGTTCTCTACGACATCGCCCGGCGTCATGCGCAAAAGAAAGAACGTGATCGTCACCACGACGATGATGTTCAGAACCGAAACGCCTATGCGCTTCAGCAGTGTAGACAGCTTCAAACGTCCCACCCCATTTCCTTTGGGTAGCGATCCAATACACAAAACGACGTGGGAATGCGCAGATCGTCAAGCGCCCCACGTCATTGTCCGCGGCGTCCGGGAACAGGCCCGGACGCCGCGCTTATATAAGGTTTACTTCGCCTGATAGGTGCCGTTGGAGATGACCAGGCCTTCAGCGACCCAGATGTACCAGTGGTCGTTGATGATGCTCAGCTCTTCCGGATCCTCGGGCAGCATGACATTGCGGCCGGACGGCTCGATCTTGTCGGGCAGCGGCAGACCTTCGATGTCGTTCTGGTTGAGCCAGTAGCCGGAGGAGTTCTGGAAGAACGCGATGGAGAACACGTTCTCGTTGGTGATGTAGGAGATGCGGCTGGCGGCGTCGACCATTTCCTCGTCGGTCATGGCCAGCATGGTCTTCAGCAGCGCAGCGATGTCGGTCTCCTCGCCGTTGTAGTCCGGATAGACCATGTTGATCTCGCCCTTGCGCGCGCCTTCCGTGAACTTCGGGAAGTTGCCGGCGATGGAGGCGAACTGATCCTTGTAGTAGCCGTCCTGCAGCGGGCCGTACGGGCAGTACACGCCCCAGCAGTTGTCGATCCAGTTGCACGCGAACTCATACTCGCGCTCGCCGTCGGTATTGTAGGTGGCGGTGAACACGGAGGGCTCCAGCACCTTCAGCTCAGTGTTCAGGCCGAAGGCGGTCAGCTGCTGGGAGAAGATCTGCGCGGCGTTCAGGAACTGGAACTCAGAGGTGGAGATGGTGGTCCAGGAGATCTTCTCGTCGTTCTCGTTGTACCAACCGTCGTCCTTCTTGGTCCAGCCGACGCTCTCCAGAAGCTCTGTGGCCTTCTCGGGGTTCGTCTCGTACTGGGTCATCTTGGCAAGAGCATCCTCGTTCACCCAGCCGTCGTTGCGGACGTAGGACTCGGGCATGCCCAGCTCTGCGTAGGTGGCGGTGAAGCCGTAGTAGTTGCCGACCTCGCGGATGGCGTCGCGGTCAAGCACATAGCAGATGGCCTGGCGCACTTCCGGCTTGGAGAGGTTGGGATCCTGCACGTCGATGGAGACGCCGACGGACGCGTTGTCCAGCGTCAGATAGTGCACCAGCGCTTCGTTGCCGGCCAGTATGCCTTCCAGGACGTCCTTGGCGGGCGTGCCGTCGGAACGGGACAGGTCGCCGTTCTGAAGCATGGCAAGCTTGGTGTCGGTATCGACATTCACGAAGTGGATGGCCTCGAAGCCGAGCAGATCATAGTTGTAGTAGTAGGGGTTCTTGACCATGATGCAGTCGGTATCGGTCATCTTGGAAACCATGTAGGAGCCGGTGCCGACGGGGATCTGGTTTTCGGGGCCGTACTGGATGAAGGCCTGCCAGTTGGCGTCCAGAGCAGCGAGGGTCTCCTCGGTGTACTCCTTACCGAAAGCCTTGCGGTTTGCGGCATTTTCGGTATCAACGCCGGTAGCCAGCAGCTCAGCAGCCTTGTCAACGTATTCGCCGAAGATGTGATAGGGGATACGGGCGTCAACGTTGGTAGCGATCATGCGCAGACGGACGCTGGGGTTGATCTGCTCACGCCAGGTGAACTTGATGGTGTAGTCATCGATGATCTCGATGGACTTGGCCTGCTGGGTAACGGTGCAGCCGTTGTTCAGGATGTAGTAAGACCAGATGTCCTTCGCGGTGAAGTCATCGCCGTCGTTGTACTTAACGTCCTGACGCAGGTGGATGGTGTCGGTGTACTCGTCCTGCTCATAAGACTCAGCCAGACGGGGATAGACAACGCCGGAGACGGCGACCAGAGCGAACATACCTTCGTTGGTCATGGAGTCGATCTGCCAGCCGGTGGAGTTGGGAGCATAGTAGTTGGCGATGTAGGTGTTGACCGGCGGCCAGGAACAAACGTCGGTGAACACGCCGTCGTTGCCTGCCAGAGCTGCATTGGGCACGATTGCCACAGACAGCAGCATAGTCAGGGTGAGAACCAGGGTAAGAAGCTTCTTCATGGTGAGTCCTCCTTTTTATTTATTCAACCGCTTACCAGGCGGCTAAATTCATCTCTTGATGATCACTTCGTGGCCGGTCTTTGCAGATTCGTACATCGAAGTGATGATCCGCATCAGCTCAACACCGTCATCAATGCGGTTGCGGCATTCGGCAACGCCGTTGACGCAGTCGATGAAGTGCTTGATTTCCTGATAGAACACGCCGAAATCGAAAGAGGGAGCATCGATCTGGGGCGTGATGTTGACCATGTAATCGTACATCTCGGTCATCAGGGTCAGGTGCGGCTCAACCACCGCGCCGCCCTTGGAGCCGTAGATCTCAACGCCGATGACGCCTTCCTCGATCTCCTCGCTGTAGGAGAATTCGAGGGACATGGACATGCCGTTGTCGAACTTCACCATGCCGACGGCGAGGTCTTCAACATCGTTGAAATCGGACGGGTCAACAGAGGAATAGCGGTTGATGCCCTTGATGTTGGTGCGGGAGCCCATGTTGTTGTAGGTAGCTGCATAGCAGGAAACCGCCTTGGGCTTGCCGGTGAGATAGCGGACAAGGTCGATCAGATGAACGCCGTTGTCCAGCAGCGGGCCGCCGCCGGAGAGCTTGGAATTGGCGAACCAGCCCAGCGGGCAGCCGCAGCGGCGGGTGACGCAGATCTTCGCGAAGTTCACATCGCCGAAGAAGCCGTGCTTGGCGAAATCCAGAACAAGGTCGGCGTTGGTGCCGAAGCGGCGGACGAAGCCGATCATCAGAACCTTGCCGCTCTCTTCCTCAGCCTTCTGCATCTCGAGAGCCTCTTCAACGGTCATTGCCGGCGGCTTTTCACACAGAACGTGCTTGCCTGCGCGAAGACAATCGATGGTGATGGGGGCGTGGCCGTTGTTCCAGGTGCACACGCTTACGGCGTCGATATCGCTCTTTTCGAGCATCTCCTTGTGACTGCCGTAGACCTCTTTGAAACCATACTTTTCGGCCCATGCCTTTGCGCGGTCAACGTTCAGATCGCACGCGGCTACGAGCTCGACGACACCCTGCTCTGCCAGCTTGGAATAGCCGGTCATGTGGGCATTGGAAATACTTCCGGTACCAACCACGCCAATTCTTACGGGTCTCATAGTGAAGTTTCCTCCTTTTTGTCGTTTCATGTGCACTTTTGTGCTTTCATTTCCAGTTTGTTCATCATCAGTCCGGAAAGTCAGATAATGCTCTTCAGATAATCCACCGCCAGACGGATATCCTTCTCGGGCGTGTCTCCGGCCTCTCTCTCGATGGTGAGGAATCCCTTATAGCCGACGTCGCGCAGCGCGGCGACCCATGCCTTCAGATTGACATTGCCTTCTCCCAGCGGAACCTCGGTAAAGGGCGGGCCGTCAAACTGGGGCTTGCTGCCCGGCATGAACAGCTCCTCGGCGGAGAAATCGAAATTGCGGACGCCGTCCTTGGCGTGGGTGTGAACGATGTAATCTTTGAGCGTATAGACAGCCTTGATGGGATCCACGCCGGCGCACATGACAAAGTTCGCCGGATCGAAGTTGACCGCCACGCCGTCGCTGCCCAGCTCGTCCAAGAACTGCTTGAGCAGTTCGGCGGATTCAGGACCGGTTTCAACGGCAAAGTGAGCGCCGACGCTCTTTGC
>SVGK01000160.1:5117-6281 GCA_015056395.1 Clostridiales bacterium | reverse complement strand
GCCACGCGGCCGTTGCTGTCGCCGCGGTAGAGCGCTATGTAGCCGGAGCACTCGGGCGCGCCGGGCGCGAACAGGCGCTGCTGCAGCGCCACGCTCGCCTCGCCGTTGATCGACAGGCCGACCTGCGCCTGGAACCTGCGTATGGCGCGCGCGGTATCGCTGGTGAACGTGTCGGTCACGCTGCCGGAGAGGTAGTAGAGCTCCTTCAGGCGCTTGTTCAGCTCGCGCACGCGGTAGCCGCTGTCGCCCAGATAGAGCGGTATGTAGCTCGTGCACTGCGGCGTGTCCACGGCGAACAGCCTGACCAGCGTATCGCGCGTGGCGTTGGCGCTCTGCGCGATGCCGTTCTCCTGCTGGAACAGCTGCACCGCAGCCTGCGTCCTGCGGCCGAATATGCCGTCGGCCGTGTCCGCCATGTACCCCAGCGCGCGCAGCCTGAGCTGCATGGCGTAGACCCTGTCGCCGCGGTCGCCGTAGTTGATCTGGCTGTAGGGATCGTAATTCGGGAAGTTGCCGCTCAGTATGAGCTTCTGCAGGGAGTCGTCCGCCATGCCGGTGACGGTGCGGCCAAGGTCGCCCTGCAGCGTCTTCACGGCGTTCTCCGTGCGCCAGCCGAATATGCCGTCGATATAATATGTATAATAGCCGTGGTCATACAGCGGCTGCTGTATCGCCTTGACCGCGTCGCCGCGGCTGCCTATGGCAAGCGGCGCGTACTGCACCGCGGGCTGCAGGCTCTTCCATGCGCGCTCCTCGTTCTCGACGGGTATCTCCTCGACCAGCAGGTCCGTCGTGGCCGTCGCCGCGCTTGCGTCCGTGGTGAACTCGATGAACATCAGCGCGGGCTGGTCTTCTGAATCGGAGACCTCGGCGTAGACGTTGAGCTGTCCGTAGGCGGCGAACAGGCGGTAGCGCTCGACCAGCTTCGTGGCGCTGATCGGCGGGTCCTGTATCTTCGTGACCGCCTGCATGACGCCGTTCTGCTGGGAGATGCGGTAGACCGTGTCGTCCGTGCCCAGCACGTACAGCCCCGTCTGGGACGCGGCGATCTGGTCGGTCAGCCGCTCTTCGGGGGTCAATATCACGCGCTGCTCGAGCGTGTTGGGGTCGTAGCGCTTGATGCGCACGGCGCTTCCGGTGTTGGCGATGTAATAGACCACGTCG
>SVGK01000160.1:0-5107 GCA_015056395.1 Clostridiales bacterium | reverse complement strand
TAGTCTGCGGCGGTGCTGCCCTCGCGCTTGACGTACAGGGCGCTGCCGTCGGCGATGTAGGCCTGATAGCCGTCGCCGCGCACGCTCTTGACGGGCAGCGCCTCGCCATAGGGCTCGAACGCGCCGGTCACGTCGGACCAGATCATGCTGCCCGCGTCCTCGACGAACGAGACGACCAGGCCGTCCTGCATGTCATAGAGGGACTCGATCGGTTCGGAGAAGGTGAAGAAGGGCACCACGCGGTCCAGGTCGAAGTTGACCTGATACAGCTGCGTGCGGTCCGAGATCAGCGTGTAATACAGAAGCTCGGACTGGGTGCCTATCGCCGCGTAGACGTTCTCGGCGATGACCTGCTCCTGCCAGGTGGTGAAGTCGATGCTGACCAGATCCGGCGCGTCCGTGCCGTCCGGCGTGCCCATGAACACCACGCGGTAGGGGTTGACGTCGATCACCTTGTCGGCGACGTGTTTGTTGACGGGGGATGCGTTGCCCGGTATCAGCAGGTGGCCGTTGCCGTCGACATAGGCGGCCACGCCCTCGGACTGTATGAGCAGATCCCCATGGCCGTCCGTGTTCTCGGCCAGCGCCCAGCAGGGCAACAGCGCCAGCATCAGGACGAGCGTTAAGGTTAACAGAATCTTGCGCATGGAAAGGCTCCTTTCATGATGATGGAACTTTGACGAAAAGGCGGATGTTTTGGTTCCAACGCAGTGAACAAATGCAGCGAAGATTAAGCGCACGCAAATATACGGCGAAGTTCACGGAGAACAGGACAATATTGAAAGAAAAAATTCAATTTCTTACGAAAAAAACGACTTAATTAAAAAAAAGTACTGGACTTTACATCGGAATCAGTGTATAATATCTTTACTTGAGGTGAGCAGGAATGAAGTGTCCTTTTTGCTCCGGCTTGCAGAGCCGTGTGGTCGATTCCCGGCAGAGCGAGGATGGCGCGAGCATACGCAGAAGGCGCGAGTGCGAAAGCTGCGCAAGGCGCTTCACGACGTATGAGCGCATCGACATGATACCGCTGGTCGTCGTAAAAAAGGACATGACGCGCGAGACGTTCGACGTCTCGAAGCTTCGCGCCGGGATCCTCAAATCCTGCGAAAAGCGCCCGGTCGCCCTCGAAGAGATCGATGCCCTGGCAAGCGGCATCGAACAAAGGCTGCAGAACGCCGCCGAACCCGAAGTGACCACGCGCCAGATCGGCGAGATGGTCATGGACGGGCTGAAGCAGTTGGACGAAGTGGCCTATGTTCGCTTTGCCAGCGTATACCGCGAGTTCCGCGATATACAATCCTTCCGCGACGAACTCAACCGATTGCTGATCGACTTGGAGAACGGGAAACCTGACGGCGCTGCCGACAGATAACCAAATAAATCAGGAAAGAGGTACGCACATGGCAAATGAACTGATCCTGGCCGTTGATGATGAAGCGCACATCCTTGAACTGCTTTCATTCAATCTCGAAGCATCTGGCTATCGTGTGTTGACAGCCGCCACGGGTGAAGACGCGCTGGTGGTCTGTGCACATGAGCGTCCCGCGATGGTACTGCTCGACATCATGCTGCCGGGCATCGACGGCATGGAGGTTTGCCGCCGTCTGAAGAGCGCGCCGACCACGGCTGACATCCCGATCATCATGCTCACCGCCAAGGGCGACGAGGTCGACAAGATCCTGGGCCTTGAGCTGGGCGCAGACGACTACATCACCAAGCCGTTCTCCGTGCGCGAGCTGATCGCGCGCGTGAAGGCGCTGCTGCGCCGCGCCGCCCCCCAGAGCGAGGGCGAGGGCGTGCTGCGCGTGGGCGGCCTGACGATCGACGTTGACAACTACGAGGCCTTCCGCAACGGCGAGAAGCTCAGCCTGACGCTCAAGGAGTTCGAGCTTCTGAAGCTGCTGGTGCTCTCGCGTGGCAAGGTGCTCACCCGCGACTTCCTGCTGGACCGCATCTGGGGCTATGAGTTCTACGGCGAGACCCGCACCGTCGACGTACACATCCGCCACATCCGTCAGAAGCTGGGCGACGATGCGCACTACATCGAGACCATCCGCGGCGTCGGCTACAAGTTCAACGACCGTCAGGAGAACCGTGTATGAAGCCTGGGGTTGCGATCATAGCAGCCCTGGTCGTACTTGTCGCTTTGCTCATGTTGCCTGTCAACAGCGCAACGGAGATCGCTGCGAGCGAAAATGAGAATCTCCTTGCTGAGATCAACAGGACCTGCAAGGTCGTGGGAGATGCGACTGTTGACGCCGACGAAGCGCGGCGTCAACAGGTGCTCTCCGATCTGGTCCTGTCAGAAGAAATGGAATGCGGCCTCTTCCAGTCGGACGGAGCGCCGCTTTACTGTTCTTCGGAGACACTCACGATACCGCAGAGCTACACTGCGCTGGAGAGCTTCCGCGACGGACACGTGCACATGCTGGAGCGCGACGTGGACGGGCGCACGATCGCCTACGCGGTCTACCGCTATCCCGACGACCAGATATTGGTCGTGACGATCGCGAAGGTCACGGCGCTCAAGATCATCAGGCAGGATGTCGGCCTGATCGTACAGATGGTCGTGATCGTGCTGGCGACGGCGGTGTTCCTGTGGATATGGTATTCGATCTACCAGCGCGACAACATGCTGGCCAACGTCATGCTGACCATGGACCGCTTTGCCGACGGCGATTACGACGCGCGCATCACGCCGGTGCCCGGGCGCGACCGCGAGACGGCGACATACAACGAGGTGCTGGCCAGGCTGCAGAACCGCATATTCCGCCAGCGCAACCGCAACGAGGCCGTGAACACGGTCATGAACCAGATGCAGAACGGCATCGTGGCGGTGGACCAGAACCTGCGCGTGATCGTGATCACGCCGGTGGCGAAGAAGCTGCTGGGCGTGCAGGGCAACGCCGAAGGCCAGTTCGTCAACAAGATCTCCAACGATGTCAAGCTCGACACGGTGCTGACCGAGGCGATGCAGCAGTCGGGTGTGTACACTAACGAGGTCGCGGCGCGCACGGCGGTGGGGCGCGGGCACAGGCCGCTCAGGCTCTACGTATCGCCCATGCGCAACGACGGCAAGGTCGTGGGCGCGCTGGCCATGATCGAGGACATCACGGAGCTCAAGCGCCTGGAGCAGGTGCGCACGGACTTTGCCGCGAACGTCTCGCACGAGCTCAAGACGCCGCTGACGTCCATACGCGGCTTCGTCGAGACGCTGGAGGCCGGCGCGATCGACAATCCGGAGATGGCGCACAAGTTCCTGCGCATCATCATGATGGAGACGGAGCGGCTGACCAGGCTCATCAACGACATACTGTCCATCAGCAAGCTGGAGTCCGGAAACGACGAGGTCGCCATCGAGCGCATACGCCTGGACAAGATGGCGGACGACGTGTGCGAGATGCTGACCATACACGCGGGCGAGAAGGAGGTCACGCTGCACTCCGGTCTGAACAGCGTGCCGGTGTACATCATGGGCAACCCCGACCGCGTGGAGCAGATGCTGATCAACCTGGTCGAGAACGCCATCAAGTACAACAAGCCCGGAGGCTCGGTCACGGTGCAGGTGTTCGAGAGCGGCGGCGAGGCGAACGTCACCATATCGGACACCGGCATAGGCATCGCGGAGGAGCATCTGCCCCGCATGTTCGAGCGCTTCTACCGCGTGGACAAGGGGCGCGCACGCGGCATGGGCGGCACGGGCCTGGGCCTGGCCATCGTCAAGCACATCGTGCGCAGCATGAACGGCGAGATCGAGGTGCATTCCAAGCTGGGCGAGGGCACCGAGTTCCTGATCACGCTGCCCGTCGCGCCGCCCGCGAACCCTGAAGCAGACACGATATTCGACAACATCGAACAACAATAAAGGAGGAAGACCCACATGCGTTTAGGCGCTCTTGAAGCCGGCGGGACCAAGATGGTCTGCGCCGTCGGCGACGAATTCGGCAATCTCGAGGCGAGGGAGAGCTATCCCACGCTCACGCCCGAGGAGACGATGCCCCAACTGATCGAATTCTTCCGCAAGGCGGACGTTGAGGCGCTGGGCATAGGCAGCTTCGGCCCGCTGAGCCTCGATCCCGCCGCGCCGGATTACGGCGCGATCACCACCACGCCGAAGCTTGCGTGGGCGAACTATCCGCTCAGGCAGGCGTTCGTCGATGCGCTCGACATACCCGTGGGCATAGACACGGACGTGAACGCCGCGGCGCTGGGCGAGGCGACCTACGGCGCGGGCAAGGGCCTGGACAGCCTTGTGTATTACACGATAGGCACGGGCGTGGGCGGCGGCGCGCTGGTGGACGGCCGGCTCGTACACGGCATGCTGCATCCGGAGATGGGCCACATGCTGCTGCGTCCCGTCAAGGAGGACCCGACGCCCAAGGGCTTCTGCCCCTACCATGACGGCTGCCTGGAGGGCATGGCGAACGGCCCCGCCATCGAGAAGCGCTGGGGCAAGTCGGCCAAGCTCCTGCCCGTGGACCACGTGGCGTGGGACGTCGAGGCGGAGTACCTGGCGCAGATGTGTGTGAACACCATCGTGATGCTTTCGCCCAAGAAGATCGTGCTGGGCGGCGGCGTGATGCACCAGACGCAGCTGTTCCCCAAGGTGCGCCAGCGCACGCTGGAGCTGCTGAACGGCTATGTCGCGCACGACAACATATTGAAGCACATGGACGATTACATCGTGCCGCCGGGACTGGGCGACAACGCGGGCGCGGTAGGCTCGCTGCTGCTC
Source organism: Clostridiales bacterium (assembly GCA_015056395.1). GTDB lineage: Bacteria > Bacillota > Clostridia > Christensenellales > Aristaeellaceae > Faecivicinus. The sequence continues at coordinate 369 of SVGK01000160.1, read as the reverse complement.
GCCAAGATCGCGCTCGAGACGGCCTGAGGCAATGACGACATGAGATCGCGTCCGGCAGTGAAGCGCTGCCGGACGCGGTTTTGGATATATGGGGTGTGACAAATGGCTTCACAGAAGAATGAACTGCGCATACCGTGGCCGTTCGCGCCGTCTCGGACAGACCTGAACCAGGCCACGTCGCTGATCAAGATCGTTGCGATGCTGACGATGCTGTGCGACCACTCGGGCAAGATGCTGTTCCCGCAGTACCCGGTGATGCGCATGATCGGGCGGCTTGCGTTCCCGATCTACGCCTACTGCATCGCTGTGGGCTGCGTGTATACGCGCGACCATCTGAAATACCTGAAGCGCATCGTGCTGACGGCGCTC
>SVGK01000159.1 GCA_015056395.1 Clostridiales bacterium | reverse complement strand
GATGATGGCGTCGGGCGCACCGGCCAGTTGGGTCTCGATCTGGTTGACCTGTCCGGCGATGTCGGATTCAGCGGGCGGGCCCTGCACGTCGATGGTGATGCCCAGCTCTTCGGCGGCCTTGTCGATGCCGCTCTTGACGGTCTGCCAGTATTCGCTGGACAGCGTCTTCAGGTTGACGACGATGGTAAAGTCCGCTTCCGCCATGGCGGGGATGGACATGGCCAGCACGAGCATGAGGGCCAGTACGATGGATGCGATCTTCTTCATGATGGTTTCCTCCTGTCGAAAATGGTGCACCACGGTGGTGCGTCGGATTATGAATAACCGTGTCGTTATCCATTGGTGATATTATAGCATTTTGCGCGTGGCATGTCAAGCATATCGACAGAAAAATGGAGGAATGATGGGGGACATGTTGCGTTTCACCATTTGTGCGATGGCCCGCAGCGGCGGCCTGCGGGCTGTCGCGGATAACCGTGTGCTCACGCGCAGGCGGACGCCATGAATGGCGTCCCTACGGGAGGCAGGTGGGCAACAGCAGGCCGCGGTGTGGTCATGCCGCGCGGTGCCTCCGTAGGGGCGTGCCTTGGTGCGCCCGCCCGTTCACCGCTCGCGTGCAGCGCATTCGATCGGAACGAAAACGAACCGTCTCCCGCGCGGACACTCCTTGATGACGCCCACACCCCGGCCATTGCGAAAAGCTCTGCTCCGCAAATGCCTCCACACACAAAAGAATCCCCCGGCCGTGAGGCCGGGGGAAGGTCATACATATACTGACTTACGCGAACGGGTTCTCGCTCTTGTAATAGCAGCCCTTGGGCTGGTTGAAGGAGATGGTCTCCACGCCCAGATACTTGAGCACTTCGAAGATCGCCTTGCCGTTGTGGCCGAACGCGACGGCGCCGTGATGCGGATAGCCGCCCTCGATCAGCACGTGGCGATAGAAGCGGTTCATCTCCGGGATCGCGAACACGCCGATGCCGCCGAACGACTGCGTCGCCACGGGCAGCACTTCGCCTTCCGCGATGTAGGCCTGGAGCACGCTGTCCTTGTTGCCCTGCAGGCGGTAGAACGTGATGTCGCCGGGGCAGATGTCGCCTTCGAGCGTGCCGCGGGTGATGTCAGGCTCGCCGCCGTGCTCGAGACCGCGGTTCATGATCAGCTGATACTTCATGGTGCCGCAGGTCAGACGGCACATCGGGGTGTTGCCGCAGTGGAAGCCCATGAAGGTCTCGTTGTGGCGATAGGGGAACTTGCCCTCGATGCTCTCCTTGTACATGTCGGCGGGCACGGAGTTGTTGATGTCCAGCAGCGTGACGGCTTCGCCGGTCACACAGGTGCCTATGAACTCGCTCAGCGCGCCGTAGATGTCCACTTCGCACGCGGTGCAGTAGCCCATGCCGGTCAGGCGGGAGTTGACATAGCAGGGCACGAAGCCGAACTCGGTCTGGAACGCCGGCCAGCACTTGTTGGCCATGACCACGTACTTGGACGTGCCCTTGTTGGCCTCGATCCAGTCGAGCAGCGTCAGCTCATACTGCGCAAGCTTGGGCAGTATGCCGGGCATCTTGTTGCCCTCGCCCAGCTCGTCCTCCATCTCCTTGATCTTGGCGGGGATGCGGGGATCGTTGGCGTGCTCCTTGTAGCTCTTGAGCAGGTCGAGCTCGGAATTCTCCTGCACGTTGACGCCCAGCTTGTACAGCGGCGCGATGGGCGCGTTGCAGGCCAGGAAGTCGAACGGACGCGGGCCGAAGGTGATGATCTTGAGATCCTTGAGGCCCAGCAGCGTGCGGGCGATCGATACGAAGTCGGCGATCATGTCCGCGCACTCCTCGGCGGTGCCCACGGGATACTCGGGGATGTAGGCCTGCACGCCCATCAGCTTCAGGTTGTAGCTGGCGTTCAGCATGCCGCAGTATGCGTCGCCGCGGTCGGAGGACAGCACGCCGACGTTCTCTTCCGCAGCCGCCACGTACATCACGGGGCCGCCGAACTTCTTCGCGATCAGCACCTCGGGATACTCGGGGCCGAAGTTGCCCAGATACACCACCAGCGCGTTGATGCCGGACTTCTTGATGTCCTCATACGCCTCTTCGACGTTGCCGTCGATGCCGCCCTCGATGATGACGGGAGACTCATACACGTCGATGCCCTTGGCCTTCAGCGAGGCCACGACGGCCTTGCGGCGCTTCTCGCTCAGCGTGATGGGGAAGCAGTCGCGGCTGACGGCGATGATGCCAAGCTTGACCTGGGGAATATTGTTCATTGGGATCTCCTCCTTTTTGATTTCGTTGTCTCAATGATAACATATCCAAACAAGTTCGTCAATGCAAACTCATGAGGGAAATGGAAAAATGAAGTGTAAGTCAGAGAATGGGGTGACGAACACTGAAGCAGTACCGGGATCAATAATCGTTTTCACATGATGTGACTGAATACATAACGCCTTGACCGGCCGCCATCCTTGACGAACCCCCTCCTGTCTGCTGATAAGGGATCACGGCGACGGGTGAGAGGTTGGAAACGAGACCTTCTCCCGCCACCGTTTACTTTATTATAGCAGACAGGAGGAGGACCCTCAAGGACGCTTCGCGCCGCGCTTGCAGCGCGGTGGCTGGGATAGTACGTACTCCAACGGGTCACGCCAGCTCGGGGATCAAGGTTGGAAACAGCGGGTAACTTGAGGTAACGTCGCGGAGACGGCGTCGACAAGACGCCGCTCCAGTCGAGGTTCGTGCGTGACGAAACTGTCGAAGAGGTTTGTTCGGGCTTCGTTCATCGCCTTTTTTGCCGACTATCAGCAAAATGAAGGATGAATGACGACAAGGTGAACGCCGCACCCATCCCTGTTCGGGCGCGTCAGGCGACGGTGCCCCCGCCCAGGCACACTTCGCCCGCGTACAGCACCGCCGCCTGACCCGGCGTCACGGCGCGCTGCGGCGCGTCGAAGCAAAGCAGCGCGGTCCCGTCGGGGAACAGCGTCGCCTCGCAGTCCGTCAGCGGCTGCCTGTGCCGCAGGCGCGCCTGGCAGCGGAACGGCGTGCCCGGCGGGGACGGCGGCTCTTCGGCGATCCACGTGCACGCCTCTATAGTCGCCCGCGACGTATAGAGCAGCGCGCGGTCCTCGCCCTGAGAGACGATCAGTCTGTTCCCCGCCAGGTCCTTTGCGACGACGAACCACCTTTCGCCGTTCCCGCCGCCGCCCAGCCCCAGCCCGCGCCGCTGGCCCGGCGTGTAGTACATGAGGCCCTCGTGCCGCCCCACGACGGCGCCGTCCCTGGTGACCATGTCGCCCGGCTGCGCGGGCAGATAGCCCTTCAGGAACTGCCTGAAGTTGCGCTCGCCGATGAAGCATATGCCGGTGGAGTCCTTCTTCTCGCTCACGGGGAGGCCGTACTCGCGCGCCATGGCGCGTATCTGCGCCTTCGTGAACCGCCCGGTGGGGAACAGGGCCCTGGAGAGCGCGCGCTGCCCGAGCATGTAGAGGAAATAGGTCTGGTCCTTGTTCTCGTCGGGAACGCGCAGCAGGCGATACCTGCCGTCTCTCATGTCGATCGCGGCAAAGTGCCCCGTGGCGATCCTGTCCGCGCCGAGTCCTTCGGCCAGATCCAGAAATGCGCCGAACTTGATCTCGCGGTTGCACAGCACGTCGGGGTTCGGCGTGCGGCCCCTGCGATACTCCTCCAGAAAGTGCTCGAACACGCGCTCCCGGTACTGACGGGCGAAGTTCACCGAGTAGAAGGGGATGTCGATCTGACGGCACACGGCGCGCACGTCCGCCCAGTCGCGTTCGGAAGTGCACACGCCCGTCTCGTCCTTCTCCTCCCAGTTGTTCATGAATACGCCGATCACCTCGTGCCCCTCCCGCTTGAGCAGCATGGCCGCCACGGAAGAATCGACGCCACCGGACATGCCGACAACGATGCGCATGTATGCAGCCTCCTCTATGAAAGAAGGAGCCGCACGTCTCGTGCGGCTCCCCCGTACAGGCAGTTTGTCTTAGTCGCGGGCCAGGATGGTCTTCTCGGTCTCCACATCGAAGAAGTGCAGGCGATTGACGTCGAACGCGATCTCGATGTCCTTGCCGGCCTCGGAATCGGTGCGGGGGTCGACGCGGGCGACGAAGTTGTCGTCACGGCCGGAGGTGGAGAGGTAGAGGTAGGTCTCGGAACCCATCAGCTCGGTGATCTCGACGTGAGCCTTCAGGCAGGCGTCGGGATAGGCCTGACGCACGGCCAGGGAGTCGTCGATGTTCTCGGGACGGATGCCCAGATAGACTTCCTTGCCGATGTAGTCGCCGGTCATGCGCTTGATCTTGCCCTCGGGCACCTTGATGGAGTTGTTGCCGAACACGGCGTACACACCATCGCCGCGCTTCTCGAGCTTCACGCGGAAGATGTTCATCTGGGGCGTGCCGATGAAGCACGCGACGAACAGATTGGCGGGATAGTCATACAGGTTCTGGGGGGTATCCTGCTGCTGCATGAAGCCGTCCTTCATGACGACGATGCGGGAGCCCATGGTCATGGCCTCGGTCTGGTCATGCGTGACATAGATGAAGGTGGTCTGCAGGCGCTTGTGCAGCTTGGTGATCTCGGTACGCATCTGCACGCGCAGCTTGGCGTCCAGGTTGGACAGAGGCTCGTCCATCAGGAAGACCTTAGGCTCGCGGACGATCGCGCGGCCCAGCGCGACGCGCTGGCGCTGACCACCGGACAGAGCGGCGGGCTTGCGGTTCAGCAGGGCTTCGATGCCCAGTATCGCAGCGGCTTCCTTGACGCGGCGGTCGATGTCGGCCTTGGGCATCTTGCGCAGCTTCAGGCCGAACGCCATGTTGTTGTAGACGGTCATATGGGGATACAGCGCGTAGCTCTGGAACACCATCGCGATATCGCGATCCTTCGGCGGGATGTGGTTGACCAGCTTGTCGTCGATGTAGAGCTCGCCCTTGGAGATGTCCTCCAGACCGGCGACCATGCGCAGGGTGGTGGACTTACCGCAGCCGGAAGGGCCGACCAGAACGATGAATTCCTTGTCCTCGATCTCCAGATTGAAATCGCTGACGGCGACGACGTCGCCCGGATAGACCTTGTAGATGTGACGCAGGGACAAACTTGCCATAAAGACCAACCTCCTTAATAATTACCTGGTATATAGATTATACCAGAAATAAAACCGATTTGGAATTGATCGATTTCACAAACTTTTTGCGGCCTGTTTTTGCAACTTGTCAGTCAAAAAACTGCATAAAATGTGACATGAGACGAATGCACAAACACATGCGCATCGGTTTATGCATTTCTCATATCGACACATTTGTTAGAAAACAATTTAAATGGGCCGGACGGATCCGGCCCGCCGGATATCCCGGTCACTTGTGGCCCTGTCCGTAGTAGGCGTTGGGGCCGTGCTTGCGGTAGAAGTGCTTGTCGGACACGTGCTGCGGAAGCGGCTGCTGCTCGGGCGAGAGCGTGAGCGTCCACATGCCCATCTTGGCCAGCTCCTCCAGCACCACGGCGTTGTGCACGGAGTCCATGCCGTCCTTGCCCCAGGTGAACGGGCCGTGGCCGCGCGTGAGCACGGCGGGGGTGTACATGGGGTTGCGCCCCTCGAACGCCTCGATGATCACGGTGCCCGTGTTGGCCTCGTAGGCCGCCTCGGTCTCCTCGGGCGTCAGGAAGCGGGATACGGGGATCTCACCGCGGAAGTAGTCCGCGTGCGTGGTGCCGAAGCAGGGTATGCCGCGGCCGGCCTGCGCCCACGCCGTGGCGTAGGGGGAGTGGGTGTGCGTGACGCCGCCGATCTCATCCCAGGCGCGGTAGAGCGCCAGGTGCGTGGGCGCGTCGGAGGAGGGGTTCAGCTCGCTGTCCACGACCTTGCCCGTCGCGACTTCCATCAGCACGATCTGCTCCGGACGCAGCGTGTCGTAGGGCACGCCGCTGGGCTTTATGGCCATGATGCCCTTCTCGCGGTCGATCTGGGAGACGTTGCCCCAGGTGTAGATGATCAGGTTTCTGCGCTGAAGCTCCATGTTGGCTTCATAGACCCGTTCCTTGAGTTCGGTGATGTTCATGCGGCGTGACCTCCTGCGTTGTTCGTGATCGGTGTGTCGGCGGCATGCGCTCTTGCGCAAGCGCGTTTCATCTATGAGGATAGTACATTTTCGCCGGATTGTCAAGGCGTGCCGGGCGCTTTTCGGGCAAACGGCGGAAGTGGAAGGAATAGCGTCGCCCAGATCCGCGCGGCAGGGCAATCGCTTATTGCATAGTAATTACGATTTATTACATTTATATTACCAAAAGGAATTTAATAGGAAGATGTC
>SVGK01000158.1 GCA_015056395.1 Clostridiales bacterium | reverse complement strand
GCTGAAAATGGGCGGATCTGCGTGAACAAAATGGAAGAGGCTGCGGAGGGATGCTATGACCTGATCTTTATGGATGTCCAGATGCCTGAAATGAACGGCCTGGACGCGACGCGGCAGATACGTAAGCTTGATGACCGGTGGGCCGCTTCCATTCCCATCATCGCCATGACCGCCGATGCCTTCTCTGAGAATGTGGCGGAATGCCTGCAGGCGGGTATGAACGGACACATCGCCAAACCGATCGATCTGAAAATCGTCATCAAAGAGATCCGCAGGATCAAGGAGGAGAGAAAATGAAAAGAATGCTTTGTACCATGCTGGCCGCTCTGCTCGCCGTTTTTCCGACAGCCTGGATCTCTCAGGCCCGGGCGGTATCCGCCGACGCATTCCAGCCGAGGCTGGATACGGATACCAGCTGCGAGATCACCGTGGTCGGAAGCTATTCCAACTTTGAAGCGCTGGAAGCGGAATTCGAGAGCTTCAATGAAATCTATCCTGATGTCGAACTGACCTACCTGAAGCCGGACGACTATAACAACCTTCTGGGAACGGTACTGGAAAGCAAGGAACCCCCCAACATTTTCTTTTCCTTTCCGTGGATGTACGGGAACGAAAAATACCATACGGTCTTTGCGCATATGGAGGATCTTTCTGACCCCGGATTGGACCTGGATCTGGACTGCATCCGACCCAACCTGCTTAGGTACGACGCCGACGGGCAATTGCTGACGATACCGATCTTCGCCAGAAACTACGGGATGTTGGTGAACGACGACCTTTTTGAAAAGGAAGGGTTGCAGGTCCCGACCACCTGGTCAGAGCTGCTGGCGGTATGCGAGGCGTTTCTGAGCAAGGGATATATAAGCCCGATGATGGGCTACAGCGCGGATCCTTCCAGCTGCCTGATGAGCATATTGGTGTATCCGGAAGTCGTGGCCGCCCTGGCCGATGATCCCGAAATGCTCCGGGCCGCGAATGAGATGGATCCCGTCGCCGGGGAGTGCATGCGCCAGAGTCTGGGATCGATGATGCAGCTGATCGGGAAGGGCTATATCGACCTGGAAAAATGCAATGAGATCTCCGATAACTATACACAGGTCATACTTCGCTTCTTTGAAGGGGATGTCCCCATGATGATCTGCATGGGAGATACCGTATCCGGAACAGCGAAACGGGAAAGCCAGTCCGAGGCGTTTTCCGCAGCACCCTTCACTTATTCATTTTACCCCATCCCGCTTTCAGAAGACGGAGGTTACTTTATCGACAGTCCGTCGGTGGAATTCTCGGTGAACAAGGCCTGCAACGACCTGGATATGACCAATGAGTTCATGCGCTTCCTGATCTCCCGTGAAGAACTGAACAAGATGGCTCTGGTGAAGCGGCTTGTCACGCCGACGACGGATCTGTCCTTCAGCGCCGTGTACGAACCCTTCGGCCAGGTACCTGCGGAGCGAGTGCTGTGTCCGGAAAAGATCGGGATCACGGATCCGCTTTTCGTGCAGGTGCGGAATGCGGCCTATCTGGTCGGGACCGGGGCGATCACCATAGATGAAGCCGTCAGCCGGTATGGATCCCTCGATTGATGAGCGGAGGCCTTATTGGATGTATCCGGCCGCAATCGCAGCCGGCATCTCTTACGATAAAGTCAGGACACCCGAACGCATCGGGTGTCCTTTTCTCGTACCGTCACGTCACTGGTCTGCGCGGCCTTCCTTCAGCGCCTTTTCCTTTTCGCGCTTCATGATGGGCCACCACTCATGGAAGGCATTGTAGACCGGGACGCCCATGCCTATGATGCTCATCCACAGGCAGTTAATGAATTCCTTCTTCGCGGCCTCGTATTCCGGGCTGTACATCGTAACCTCGACCTCTTTCCTCTTAGCATTCCCAGGCCTTTGCATATGAGATATGCCGATCGGCCATCTCCCTAGTGCCATTATACAGTAAAGGCCCGCTAATAGTCCGGAAAGGAAGTACGGCGCGGCGTTATGTCTGGACGACAGCATGTCCGCCGGATCGGTTTATGTGGTATAATTAATTTGGAGTTTTATGGGCCGTACGCGAGGGTGACGATGAAAGAACGTACAAAACACGGCGCAGGCCGGGACCTGCTGGTATTCACGGGCATATTGACGGCCGCGGTGCTCATTTCGATGGTGCTGTCCAACATACACAACGACAACAACCCCTTCGCCACGCCGGTGTTCATACTGGCGGTGGCGCTGATCGCGCGGCTGACGGACGGCTATGTCTACGGCATCGCCGCCTCGCTGATCGGCACGTTCTGCGTGAACTACATGTTCACGTATCCGTTCTGGCAGTTCGACGTCACGCCGTCCGGCTATCCGCTGACGTTCGTCATGATGCTCGTGGTGTCCATCATCATCAGCGCGCTGACGACGCAGATCAAACGGCAGGAGCAGCTGCGCTTCGAGGTCGACCGCGAGAAGATGCACGCCAACCTGCTGCGCGCCATCGCCCACGACATACGCACGCCTCTGGCGTCCATCATGGGGGCCAGCGCCGCACTGAAGGAGCAGGCGCTCTCGGACGAGGACAGGGCCGCACTGTTAGACGGCATCGACCGCGACGCACAGTGGCTCGTGCGCGTCACGGAGAACCTGCTTTCGGTGACGCGGTTCACCAACGACGTTGCGCTGAAGAAGACAGACGAGGTGTTGGAGGAGATCATCGGAAGCGCCATCGTCAAGTATCGCCGCGCCCTGGACGCTTTGCCCGTACAGGCGGACGTGCCGGACCGCCCGCTGCTGGTGCCTATGGACGCCACGCTGATCAAGCAGGTGCTGATCAACCTGTTCGACAACGTGAGCGCGCATGCCACGGGCGCGACGCAGATATGGCTGCACATCCGTCGCGAAAGGGACCGCGTGGTGCTGAGCGTGGAGGACGACGGCGAGGGCGTGCCGCCCGATCTGCGGCCTACGCTGTTCGACGGCGGACTTCACCGCGCGCGTCAGGACGCCGCCGACGACCGGCGCAGCATGGGCATAGGGCTGTCCGTATGCAGGACCATCGTACGCGCGCACGGCGGTGAAATGAGGGCCGAGGCCAGTGCGCACGGCGGCGCCGCGTTCATATTCTATCTGCCCTGTATGGAGGAAGACGATGTCCAATACGATCCGAAGCAAGATATTGATCATCGAGGATGACCCCGGGATCTGCACGTTCCTGCGCGCCACGCTGACCGCGGAAGGCTACGACGCGATCGTGGTCTCCAACGGCGGCAGCGCGCTTGAGATCGTCGCGTCCCACTGCCCGGACTGCATACTGTTGGACCTGGGCCTGCCGGACATGGACGGAAACCGCATCATATCGAGCATACGGCAATGGTCCGCCATGCCCATACTGGTCATATCCGCGCGCAGCACGGAACAGGACAAGGTGCAGGCGCTGGACCTGGGCGCGGACGACTACATCACAAAGCCCTTCGGCACCGACGAGCTGCTGGCGCGCATACGCACGGCGCTGCGGCACAAGCGCATGGCCTCCGACAACAGCGAGATCGCCCTGCGCGGAAGCTATCACGTGGGCGATATGGTGATCGATTACCGCAAGCACCGCGTGACCGTCGCCGGCGAGAACGTGCACCTGACCCCGAACGAATTCAAGATCGTCGCCATGCTGGGCATGCACGCCGGCCAGGTGCTGACCTACAAGGCCATGCTGCGCGAATTGTGGGGGCCTTCCGCGAGCACCGACAACAAGATACTGCGCGTGCACATGGCGAGCATACGGCGCAAGATCGAGCCCGACCCGAACGAGCCAAAGTACATCTTCACCGAAGTTGGCATAGGCTACCGCATGGCGGACAGCGAAGACTGAACGGTGAAATAATAGAACGGAAGCGCGTGTCAAAAGCGATACGCGCTTCCGTCCCTTTGGTCGATGCACGAGAACGGAGGCCTTCGCCGACTCCAGACGCCTCGTCACATATCGGCAGTAAGGCAGAACACGGCGTAGAGCGGTATGGCGCGTATGCCGCCTTCCATCCCGAAGTTCTTCTCGGACACCCGTATGGATCGATCCGGTCTGAACAGCTTCACATATTCCTTCAGGCTGTCTGAGGTCGTGTTCTCTGAGCTCTTGACCTCCACGGGGATCAGATCCCCTTCCAGTGCGATGATAAAGTCTACTTCCTTCGTCCCCTTGTCGTTACGCCAGTAGAAGGGCCGAAAGCCGCCCGCCATCAGCTGGCACAGCACATAGTTCTCCGTCAAGCCGCCCTTGAAATCCTCAAGCTCCCGTTCCATATAAAATATGTCATTCGGGCGGACTTCTTTCTGCGCGCAGAGCAGACCCATATCCGCATGATAGATCTTGAAATCGTCGATGTCCTTGTAATTGCTGAGCGGCTTTCTGATCTGTTCAGCACGGTATACCTGATACATAAGGTGAGCGGTCACCAGCCATTGTATGGCGTTTTCATACTCGGCCGCTCTGGCGCCGGTCTTCATAAGCTTGTACTGAAAGCGCTTGTTTTTCTTTGAAAGCTGCACGGCGATGGTGCCGTATGTCAGCCTGGTTTTCTTGATCTCGTTTGCGCTTTCCTGGTACTTGCTCATGTCGTCCAGATAGTCCATCTGGATCGTATCTTGTATGTGTCTGACCTGTACATAGTCCTGCGTTTCCACAAAACGCGCCACCGCCTCGGGCATGCCGCCTATGACAAGGTACTGTCGATACGAACGCAGTCCCGCCTCATGCAGCGCCGCCGGCATAGGGACGTCCTGTTCGAAGCAAGCGCGTATCCGATGAACAAGCGCTTCTTCGCCAATGGCCAGCAGAAATTCCTCCATATCCATGGGGTGCATGGTGTAGCGGTCCACCTTGCCTACGGGAAATGCGTTCTGCCTTCGGTTCACCGCGACGCCTAACAAACTCCCAGCACCGATCACATGGTATTCCGGAGCCTCCTCGCAGAAGTATTTCAGCGCCGTCAGCGCCCGCTCACATAGCTGTATCTCATCGAACACGATCAGGGTGTGCCCTCTGGTGATCGTCTCCCCACTGATATGGGACAGTACCGGCAGCAGATAGGATGGGCGTATGTCTTCCGCAAATGTCTCGGACAGCAGCGGGTCCGTCTGGAAGTTGAAATAGGCGACGTTATCGTAATGCTCCTTACCAAATGCGAGAACGGAATAGGTCTTGCCGACCTGACGAGCCCCTTGTATCAGAAGCGGCTTGCGATAGGGATCCAACCTCCAGCGTTCGAGATACTCGGATACCTTTCGATACATGTCTGTGCCTCCTCTCCATGGTCTACATATTCGATGATACCACAAAAAGGAAAACAATGCAATATTCCATTGCGTAATCACATTAAATCCTGTAGAATAGTGCCATTCATCCGCATCGCTCACTCCACGCGGTACTCCCCCGCCCCTATGCCGTCGTCCGCGACGAACTCTACCTTCGCGCCCTCGGGCGCGCCTATGGCAGCCGCCTGATCCGACACCGGTTTCATCGCCCGCAGCGTGAAGCGCGCCTGTTCGGTATACCGCGTGCGCGCCCACAGGTCGCGCAGCGCCATGCAGGCCGTGGTCTCGTGCGAGGGCACGGCGCCCCGCCCGCCGCAGGCGTCGCACTGGTGCATCAGCTGCTTCGTAAGCGGCATGCGCACCTTCTTCCGCGTGAGCTCCATGAGGCCCAGCTGCGTGAAGCCGTGTATGACGACCTGGTTCCTGTCGCGGCGCAGCGCCTCCCTGAGCGCCTCCATGACCGTGTTGCGGTCCTCCTCGGACGCCATGTCGATGAAGTCGACGATCACGATGCCGCCGACATCGCGCAGCCGCAGCTGCCGCGCGATCTCCACGGCCGCCTCACAGTTGGCCTTCAGTATCGTCTCGGGGAGGCTTTGGCTCCCGGTGAAGTGCCCCGTGTTCACGTCGATCACCGTCATGGCCTCCGTCTCGTCCACGACGATCGAGCCGCCGCTGTCCAGCCAGACCAGCCGCCTGAGCGCCTTTTCAAGCTGCGCGTCGACGCGCCACGCGTCGAACAGCGGCATGCCCCCCTGATGCAGGCGCAGCAGCGCGAGCCTGTCCGGCGTGTGTCTGCAAAGCTGCTCGCGCAGCTCTTCATAGAGGCCCGCGTCGTCCGTGGCGACCTCCGTCACGTCGCCGCTCATGAGGTCCCGGGCTGCGACGGCGGCGAGGCTCTCCTCGCCGTAGAGCAACGCGGGCGCCCTCTCGGTGGCCGCGCGTGTGAGTATATCCTCCCATTCGGCCCTGAGCCCGTCCAGGTCGGCCCGCAGCGCCTCGGCCACGGCGTCTTCCGCCGCCGTGCGCAGTATCGCTCCGAGGCCCGTGCCCTCCAGGCACGTCTCCGCGATGCCCTTGAGCCTGGCGCGTTCGTCGTCGG
>SVGK01000157.1 GCA_015056395.1 Clostridiales bacterium | reverse complement strand
TCCAGACGCGCGTCGCCTTCCGGAAGATCCAGCGCCTCAAGCCACTTGGGGCTTATGAACGAATAGTTCAGTATCTCATAGAAGCCCATGCCGACCAGCGCCGCCTTGACCTTGTCGCTGAACACGAGCCTTTCGCTGCGCTTTCCGGGCATGGTCACCGCGTTCATCAGCGTGGAAGGTATGTGGTCGTAGCCGTACATGCGCAGCACTTCCTCCGCGATGTCCGCGTCGGACTCCATATCCTGGCGGAAGGAGGGTATCGCGCACGTGAGCACGCCGTCGTTCAGCTCCGTGTCGATGAACAGCCTGTTCAGTATGTCCGCCATCTCCTCGCCGGAGACCTCGACACCGTTGCGGCGGCATATGCGCGACACTTCGGCCGTGATCGTCTTCGGCGCGACGGGATGCGGTTCGTTGTCGAACACGCCGGGCACCACGTCGCCGCACTCCAGCATGTTGACCAGCATGCAGGCGCGCTCCAGCGCCTCGAGGCTCCCGTCCGGGTTCACGCCCTTCTCGAAGCGCCCGGAGGCCTCCGTGCGCATGCCCAGTTTGCGCGCCGTGACGCGGTTGTTCGCGCGCTCGAACGCGGCGGACTCGAACAGCACGCTCACGGTCCCGTCCGTGATCTCGCTCTCCTCGCCGCCCATGATGCCCGCGAGGCCTGTCGCGTTCTCGTTGTCGGCGATGACCAGCATCGTCTCGTCCAGATCGTGCTCCTTGCCGTCCAGCGTGACCAGCTTCTCGCCCGCGTACGCCTTGCGCACGACAATGGTGTGGTCCTTGACCTTGCTCAGGTCGAACGCGTGCATGGGCTGTCCGGTCTCGAGCATGACGAAGTTCGTGATGTCGACGATGTTGTTGATGGGGCGCACGCCCGCGCCGTACAGGTACTCGCGCATCCATTTGGGGCTGGGACCGATCTTCACGTTCGTGATCACGCGCGCGCAGTAGCGGCGGCAGGCCTCGTTGTCCAGCACCTTGACCGTGGCGTAGTCCTCGAACTTACCGCTGCCCTTTTCCTCCACGGCAATCTCCGGCATGACGAAGTGCGCGTCCAGCACCGCGGCGCTCTCGCGCGCCAGGCCCCACACGCTCAGGCAGTCCGGGCGGTTTGCGAGTATCTCGAAGTCGATCAGGTCGTCGCCCAGGCCGAAGACCTCCTTGACATCCGTGCCCGGCGCGACATCCTCGAAGATCTCCATGATGCCCTCGTCGCCTATGTGCGGATAGAGGCCCGCGGGGACGTCCAGCTCGGGGCCGGAGCAGAGCATGCCGTTGGAGACCTCGCCGCGCATCTTGCTCTTCTTGATCCTGCCGCCCGGCAGGTGCGCGCCGTCCAGCGCCGCCGCCACACGCATGCCCGCGTGCACGTTCGGCGCGCCGCAAACGATCTGTATGGGCTCCCCGCGGCCGACGTCGACCATGCAGATGTGCAGGTGGTCGGAGTTCGGGTGGTCCACACAGCTCACGACATAGCCCACGACCACGTTGTCGAACTGCGTGCCGCTCTTCTCGACGCCCTCGACCGCCGTGCCCGTCATGATCATCTTCTTTGCGTATTCTTCGGCGGGGAGTGCGATGTCCACGTACTCCCTGAGCCATTTCATCGGTACTTTCATCGTCTCTTCCCTCCCTTAACGGTACTGCGTGAGGAAGCGCAGGTCGTTTTCATACAGATAGCGCAGGTTCGGAATGTTGTACTTGAGCAGCGCCATGCGCTCCACGCCCATGCCGAAGGCGAAGCCGGAATACTTCTTCGGGTCGATGCCGCACATCTCGAGCACGTGCGGGTTGACCATGCCGGCGCCCAGCACCTCGATCCAGCCCGTGCCCTTGCACATGCGGCAGCCTTCGCCGCGGCAGTTCGCGCACGTCAGGTCGACTTCGGCGGAAGGCTCCGTGAACGGGAAGAACGAGGGGCGGAAGCGCGTGGAGATGCCCTGTCCGAACATCTGCCTGGCGAATTCGTCCAGCGTGCCCTTCAGGTCGCCCATGGTGATGTTCTCGTCGATGACGAGGCCTTCCATCTGATGGAACACCGGGGAATGGGTGGCGTCGGCCTCGTCGGCGCGGTACACGCGGCCGGGGCAGATGATGCGGATGGGAGGCTTGCGCGTGGTCATGATGCGCGCCTGCACGGGGGACGTGTGCGTGCGCAGCACGATGTTGTCGTCGACGTAGAACGTGTCCTGCGCGTCGCGCGCGGGATGGTTCTTCGGTATGTTCAAAAGCTCGAAGTTGTAGTGATCGAACTCGACCTCGGGACCCTCGACCACCTCGTAGCCCATGCCGACGAACACCTCGATCATCTTTTCGAGCGCTATGTTCATCGGGTGCAGCGAACCGGCGCTGCGCTCGGGCCTGGGCATCGTCACGTCGATCGCCTCGCTCTTCAGGCGCAGCTCCTTTTCGGCGCGCCTGAGCTCCTTCTGGCGCGCCTCGATGGCGGATTCGAGCGTCTGCCTGACGTCGTTGACCATCTGGCCTATCTTCGGACGCTGGTCCGCGGGAACGCTGCCCATGCTGCGCAGTATGCCCGTCAGGTCGCCCTTCTTGCCCAGCGCGGACACGCGGATCTGTTCAAGCCCTGCGGTCTCGCGCACCTCTTTCAGCTGATCCAGCACATGCTGCCTGATCTCCTTCAACCTTTGTTCCATGTGACCTCATTTCTCTCCTTCCACATGTAAATCGACAAAAAAAGACCTCGCCCCATGCTCAGGGCGAAGCAAGGCTTCCGCTGTACCACCTGTTTTCGCTGTTCGGACGAACAGCCTCTCATCCGGGTAACGGCGGATGGGTTCGTCCGCGCCTAATGGAACGAGGCGTTCTTTCAGCGCGGCAGCTCCAAAGTGAACTTCCCTCCCGCGCACAAAGCGCCGCCTTTTCAGCTTCCGGCGGCTCTCTTCTCCTTTGGCCTTTGCGTGAAGGTACTCTCTTCATCACAGCTTTGCCGTCATTATAACATTTTCGTCCCGTTTCATCAAGCCCGTTAACGGAAGTTTAGCGTACAGCATTTTAGGCAGAAAATTGAAATATATTCGTAATATTTTGAAACCTCATCTTCATGCATTGAAGTTCTGCGCCTTCTATGCTATAATACCTGATGACTGTAAACAGGTATTTCTTCCGTGCTGAAGGAGAATGGATCATGGCTAAGAAAAAGAAGAAAAAGGGCTTGCACATAGGCGGCTATACCATAACACCTCTGGGACTGGGCATATTGGCCGGACTGATCGTCGTGATCGCTGCGGTGGCAGTGCTGGCAGCCACCGGCAGGCTCGGCGGCGGCGACAGCGTTCGCAGGGTCGTCATCAATGTGACCGAAGCGCCCACGGAGGACCCGAACCCCACGGCCACGCCCGTGCCCGCGACGCCCACCCCCGTACCCACGCCGTCTCCCACGCCCGAACCGCGCGAGGCGACCGTGCGCGTGCTCGGCGAGATCACGATGGAGACGGACCTGCTGAAGAGCGCCTATGACAGGCAGACCTCGACGATCGACTTCGATCCGATGTTCTCGCTGATACGCGACGTGACCGCCAACGCGGACTATACCATCGCGGATGTCGAAGGCGTGATGACCACCATCGCGTTCTCCGGCGAACAGAACCGCATGCTCACGCCCCCGGCGCTGCTGAGAACACTGGGGGACATGGGCGTCGACATGCTGATGCTGGGCAACGACCATGCGCTGGACGGCGGCGTCAACGGCCTGAAGAACGAGATCGAGCTGGTCACGAACGCCGGCTTCGACTATGTGGGCGCGGCGGCGAGCATCGAGGAAAAAGTCACGCCGAAGCTGGTCAGGATAAACGGCTTCAACGTGGGCTTCGTGAGCTATGTCGAGGCGCTGAACATCGATCCCGCGAGCATATCCGCGGGCGACCTGGCCTACTCGGTCAACATCGTCAGCCGCTCGAACGCCGATGCGGACGTCAAGGCGCTGCGCCAGGCCGGCGCTGACCTGATCATCGCCATCGTGAACTGGGGCGAGCTGTACCAGACCTCCCCCACGGAATCGCAGGATACCATCGCCACGTACCTGGCCTCCACGTGCGGCGTGGACATGATCATAGGCTACAACCCCGCCACCGTGCAGGCGGTCAAGTGGATCGAGAACACGCCGGCCGAGGGCATACCCGAAAAGACGCTGGTGGTCAACGCGCCGGGCAATTTCATATCCGCGCAGCGCGACAACGGCATGAACTGCGGCTACATATTCCAGTTCGACCTGAGCGACGAGAACGGGCAGGTCGTCATCTCGAACCCGACCTACATACCGACCTACGTCATATGCTATGAGGACGAGAGCGGACAAAACCAGTACCGCACTGTGGCCGTGGGCCAGTGGACGGACGACACCGCGGGCAACCTTCCCGACGGCATGACGTACGGCGACCTGCAGTACATGGGCGAGCTGTGGTCCCAGATGCAGAAGGTCATGAACGAGGGACAGAACATCGCTGAGATCGCGCGCGAGTGATCTTACATCAAATCACGAAAGGCAAAGGGCCCTTGCGCCGGCAGAGCGCATGGGCCCTTCTTTGAACGATATGCCGTACTTTTCAGAAAAGCTTCTTCGCTGGTACGACGAAGAGGGACGCGAACTCCCCTGGCGCGGCACGCGCGACCCCTACCGCATATGGCTATCCGAGATCATGCTGCAGCAGACGCGCACGGAGGTCGTGGCCGACTACTATCTGCGCTTTCTCAAAGCGTTCCCTACCGTACGTGCGCTCGCGCGCGCGAAGCAGGACGACGTGCTAAAGCTGTGGGAAGGGTTGGGCTACTACAGCCGCGCGCGAAACCTGCACGCCGCGGCGCGCGTGGTGGCAGACGCCCTGAACGGCGAGTTCCCGCAGACGGCCGAGGAGCTGCGCATGCTCCCGGGCATTGGCCCCTATACGGCGAACGCCATCGCCTCTATCGCATTCGACGCGTGCCTGCCCGCGCTGGACGGCAACCAAGCGCGCGTGCTCGCGCGCGTACTGGCGTGGGACAGACCTCTGGATACGCCCTTCGACCTGTACGAGCAGGCGATGGAGCGCATGCCGCAGGACCGTCCCGGCGACTACAACCAGGCATTGATGGACCTGAGCGCGACGGTCTGCCTGCCAAAGGCGCCAAGGTGCGGCGCCTGTCCGGTCAGCGACGCGTGCAGGGCCTGCCGGAACGGCAAGCAGCTCGCCTATCCCGTGCGCAGGGAAAAGCCGCCCAGGCGCATAGAGGAACGCACGGTGCTGCTGCTGCTTTCCCCCGAAGGCATGGCATACGAACGTCGGCCCGCAAGCGGGCTGCTGGCGGGGCTGATGCAGTTTCCCAACCTCGAAGGGCATCTCTCCGCCGAAGAGGTGCGCGCGTGGCTCGACAGTGAGGGCATCTCTTGCGAGCCCGGCAGCGTGACGCCGCTTCCCCCTGCTAAGCACACGTTCACGCATCTGGTTTGGCAGATGACGGGCTATGCGGCAAGGCTGGAAGAGGCGCCGGGGCGCTTCCGATATGCAAAAAGCACGGCGCAGCTTGCGTTCCCGTCGGCGTTCAGGGTATACAGACAGATCGCGGAACAGCTGCTAAGCGGCGCATACACGGCCAAAACACACGCCGATTCTTAACATAATTCACGATTTTTCTTTTCGTTTGCCGCGTTCTTGTGGAGTTTGCCATCTCTCTTTGTCGCGGTTTTCACTTAAAATGCGTTGAAGAAAAAACATGGCTTTGCTATAGTATACGCGTCAACGAAAGACAGGTTGACGCGAAACGTTTGACATATCGACCAACAACGGAGGTAATGCAAAATGGCAGCGAAAGTGAAGCAGCAGCTGATCATGCAGTTCGGCGGTCGTGATTTTGATCTGACCAATCTGGAAGCCGAAGCGCGCAAGGCCTGGAAGGATGCCGGCAAGAAGGTCGGCGACCTGGAGAGCATCGACATCTACGTCAAGCCCGAGGAAGCCGCGGCTTACTACGTGGTGAACAAGGAAGTCGAGGGCAAGATCGAGCTGTAAGGCGCGACCGTCCCAAGGCAATACAAGCAGCCGTTGATGGCTGCTTTTGCTTTTTGGGGGCGGGAGGAACGAGATGCGGCGGAAGGAACGCAAATTCAGAATTAAGAATTCAGAATTCAGAATCAAATGCCGGAAGAACGAAGGGTATATAGGAATGGTGATAGTCAGCAAACAAAGGTGATGAATGGAGCGTAAGCAGCCCTCTTTACGTCATCATAACACGAGTCTCGACCGGAGCGGCGTCTTGTTGACGCCGTCTCCGCGACGGAACCTCGAGTCCTCCGCTATTATCCAACCTTGATCCCCGAGCTGACGTGACCCGTTGGATCACGCACTGTCCCAGCCACCGCGCCGCAGGCGCGGCGCGAAGCGTCCTTGACTGTCTTCGCCCTCGACCCGGCTGCGCCGTGCCGAGGGT
>SVGK01000156.1 GCA_015056395.1 Clostridiales bacterium | reverse complement strand
GGCGCGACCTCAAGACCGAGGCGGAATATTTGATCTCCTCGGGGATCGCCAACTACCTGGGCAGCATCGACCGCGTGGAGATCTCTGCGGAGAATCCCCGGGACATACAGATGCTGATGCGCTATTCCTCGGAGATGCGCTGCTGACCAGATTCACTTCATACCGCCGCTAAGCGGTCAGCAGTAGCGTTCCTCCGGGTTGACGGTCAGCGCCGCGAAGCGCTCCACGTCCACCTTGGGTCTGCGGTCCGGGGTCAGCAGGCCGTTGATCTCCTGCTGGACGTCGGTCAGCTGCGTGTAGCAGTAGCCCTGGCAGTAGGGAATGGCCCTTATAGCCGCCTGCTGACCGGCGTAGCGCGCGAAGAAAGCCTCCTCGCCCTTCACCTTGTCGTGATAGCCCCAGGACCCCTCCGCGTCGCCCTCCGCCTCGAAGGCGATGCCGCCGTATTCGGTGAGTATGAACGCCTCCTGGCCGGTGGGCTTCACGCCCTCGGCCCAGGCCATGTGATGGTCGCAGGCGATCCGCTCGACGCGGCCGCGGTCGGTGAAGTGTCTGGCAAGGATGTCGCCCTCGGCGGCGTAGTCGTGCAGCGAGAAGATGTCGGTCCGCGTCAGCTCCCAGCCGTCGTTGGCGGACACCAGCCGCGTGCCGTCCATGGCCTTGGCCTGCCAGTAGAGCATCTGGGCGGCGGCCTGCATGCGCCTGTCGCGGTAGATGCGGTCAACGCCCCAGCTCTCATTCAAAGGCACCCACGTGATGATGCTCGGATGGTTGAAATCCCTTTCTATAAAGCCCGCCAGCGTGCGCTCAAGGTTCTGCACGGACTGCTGCGTGAACTCGTAGGTGCTCGGCACCTCGCCCCATACCAGCAGGCCCAGCTTGTCGGCCCAGTAGTAATAGCGCGGGTCCTCGAGCTTCTGATGTTTGCGCGCGCCGTTGTAGCCGAACCTCTTTGTCCACTCGATATCGGCCTTGATAGCCTCGTCACTGGGCGGTGTCAACAGCGTGTCCGGCCAATAGCCCTGGTCCAGCACCAGGCGCTGATAGAGCGGGCGCTTGTTGAGCAACACCCAGCCGTCCTTGACCTCGATGGAGCGCATGCCGAAATAAGTGCGCACGCGGTCGCCGCTCGAAAGCGATATGTCCACGTCATAGAGCGCGGGGCTCTCCGGCGACCATGTGTGGAAGCCGCCTATGTTCTCTCCGTCGACCATGTCGATCACGATGCGCTGGCTGCGCTGGGTCAGCGTCGCGGCGAGCTTACGGCAGGGTCTGCCCTCGAACGTCACAGTGATCTCGGCCTCCATGGGCGTCTTCGGCGCCTCGTTGAGCGTCAGGCGCAGCGACGCCGTGCCCTGGTCCAGGTCGGGCGTTATATGCGCATTGAGCAGGTATACGGGACCCGCGGCTTCCAGATAGACCGTCTGCCAAATGCCGGTCACCGGCGTGTACCAGCATGCGAACCACTTTTCGAACCAGTTCTGCTTGCCGCGGGGCTGCGTGCAGTCGTACGGATCCGATACGCGCACGCACAGGTCGTTCTCTCCGTCGATCACATAATCGGTGATGTCCATCCCGAACGGCGTATAGCCGCCCTTATGGCCGCCCACATGCCGCCCGTTCAGGAACACGTCGCAGGAGTAGTCCACCGCGCCGAAGCGGAGCAAAAGACGACGGCCCGCCATGCAATCCGGGATGGTGAGCGCGCGGCGATACCAGACCACTTCGTGCTTGGATGTGTCGCCTATGCCGCTGGCTTCGCACTGGAAGCAGAAGGGCACGATGATCTTCCTGTCGAAGTGCATGCCCGGCCGGGACCACTGCTCCGCAATGCCAACCCCGGCGTCGTCAAAGGCGAACTCCCACTCTCCGTTCAGGTTGATCCAATCAGGCCTTATAAA
The DNA here is from genome assembly GCA_015056395.1 of Clostridiales bacterium. Classification (GTDB taxonomy): domain Bacteria; phylum Bacillota; class Clostridia; order Christensenellales; family Aristaeellaceae; genus Faecivicinus. Next base: position 4,537 of record SVGK01000156.1, on the reverse strand, counting down.
GTCAGGGCGCGGATGCTCCGGCCGCGGGATAGCGTTCATAGGTCCCCCTCCTTTGCCGTCCGGCGCGGCTTGGGCGCCGGCACATGTCGCTCATGCGATACGACGATTACGATGCCTATAATGTAAACTTTTGAATTCCACCGGTATTTTAACACAGCATTGCATTTCTGTCAATAATAGATCGACGGCATTGTCCATTCATCGCGTTGAGTCACGATATCATTAAGGAAGAAATGATTGACCGGACGATCGGCCGGCGCGTATGTTTATCGGCGTCTTCCCGCCGGACCATGGACTCGTACAGGTCTCTCCGTCAGTGCGTACACTTCAATTATAAAGCGATCCCGCGCTGTTTGCACGGCTGCACCTTAAGATCACGCGTTCTGCGGCGGCTATCAGCCGCCATCGTATACCGCCACGCCGCTGGCGTTCGGTAGCACATCCATATCCGTGATGCCCTCCAGGCCGCGCTTTTCCTGTACGGTGTAATAGCGCCACTGTTCATTGCTGGCGCAGTGCAGCCAATGCAGCTTTTTGAACTGTTCCTGCTGTTCTTTTTGTGGGTCAGTCCTTCGATTTGCACTGTTAACGCTGCAATCTGCGCATCCTTCGCCGCGATGATCTCTTGCAGCTCTGTGAGTTGTTTGGCCTGTTGCTGGAGATGCTCGGTCTGCTGCTGAAGCTGTGAACTCTGATACTGGAGTTGCTTGGTCAGTTCTTTCAGCTGCTTTAGCAGTTGATTGAACTCCTTTTCCATCCCGAACACTTCCCCATAGCTTCTCTTGCTATGGTTTATTATTCGACATGACTGCCCACTTTTCCTTTTGGAATTTTACGTTAGTTTGTGGGCGGACTGAATAGTTACGATGCTTCTAACAATATGCCGATTAGTGATAAATTCGATTTGAGTGTGACTATATTCCCTGAGAATGCTACGAAGACGGAGATTGAATGGTTCAGTGATGATCCTTCGATAGCTGAAGTTGATCAGACTGGCGAAGTGACCGTTAGAAGGCCTGGGCTTGCTACAATCTATGCAAGGGCCACAGATGGCAGTGGGGTATATGGACAATGCCAGGTTGAAGGATATGTTTCGGGAATCGGATTAAAAAGCTTCAACAAGTGAAGCGTATAGTATTACTGAGCAAAATGAATATGATCTGTCAAATGGTGATTTGTGCATCACTACCTCTCTACTCACAACTCGCAGAGTCTTGACAACATCTGGGAGAGCGAAGGTAGTAGCATACAGTTTGAATGAAACTCCCAATGCTGATGATTTTTGGAAAAGATGAACGACATGAACGGCGTGTTCGATGAAGAGTATGCGTATATCAAACGGTTATACGCAGAACGGCAGGAAAAAAGAATTTCTGTGATTCTTTGCGAGTTAGTCGCTTGATTTGTCGCTCTATTTGTAGCTATATTTCGTATTATTGCGTATTTCTGCTTTTTTCAGTAGAAGGAGGCACATACTATGACCAACATCGACCTTACACCCATCCTGCAAGCCGTCATCGGTCTGATCGCAGCGCTGATCCGTATCGCCTGATACCGTGGATAAAGGTGCGCACCACCACAAAGCAGCAGGCGCAGTACCGCGCCGCGCTGAAGATCGCCGTGTTCGCTGCGGAGCAGATATTCGGGGCCGGGCGCGGAGCCGAAAAGATGGACTACGCCGTGAATTACCTGCGGGAGAAGGGCTTTGACGTGGATAGCCGGGAGATCGATGCGACTGTCAAGGAGCTGTTCAACTGGGACGATGTTTTGAGTATTGATACGAGCGAGGAATGAGAAATGGCCGGGGCTTTGCGCCTCGGCCTTAGTTTTTATTTGTGCGGTATGGGCCACGAAATGATGAACCCCTGCCCGATGCATTGAATATGGGGGGCAAGGGTTTGCGCAAGTACGATATGGTGGAGCATAGGGGACTCGAACCCCTGACCTCTACACTGCCAGTGTAGCGCTCTAGCCAACTGAGCTAATGCCCCATGTCCTGACGACTTGACTATAATACCACAGGGGCGCTGATTTGTAAAGGGGTTTTTTGGAGAAATTCTGAATTTAACAATGCGCCTGCGCGTCGCCGCACAGCCGTACCCGGCTGTCCCTTCGTTACATTTTCATCCCCGTCTTGACGATGTGCTTGTCCCTTGGGTATAATGCTTTCAAGGAAGTGATATCATGGATAAGACAGAGATCACACGGCGCCTTGATGCGCTGGGCTACGATGTGGCGACACCCGACGGCGCCGTCGACGCGGCGGACTGGGCGCTTCGCTGGTTCAAAAGGCAAAACGGCCTCGCGGAGGATGCTCCATTTGAAGAGGCCCTCCGTTCCGACGGCGCCGCGCCGGGCGTGGGCGCGCGCTATCCTTATTATTCCATGGAGGATCCGCTCTGGGGCGACTGGCCTTATGACGCCGCTAACACATCAGACCGCGAGACGGTCAGTTCGTCCGGCTGCGGCCCGACCTCCATGGCCATGGCCATAAGCCATCAGATCGGCAGGGCGGTGCTGCCGCCCGTGCTGTGCGATTGGTCTAATGCCCATCACCACCGCGATCCCGACGGTCAGGAGGGCACCTATCTGAGCTTCTTCCCGGCCTGCGCGGCCCTTTACGGCCTGACCGCGGAGGTCCACGAGGAGTTCGGCCGCGACGTGTTCGATCAGATCGCCGCGGCGCTGGCGGCCGGATGCGACGTGATCGCCTGCATGGCGGCGGGCTCGCCGTTCACCAAATGCGGCCACTACGCGCCGATCGCCCGCATCGAAGACGGGCGGATCACCATGTACGATCCCGTGCCCAAAAAGAACGAGCTTCCCCACTACACGGTCGGTGAATGGCTGGACGGCGGATGGCTCGCATCGTATATCGTCGTCAGCAAACGCACCGACACGGACAGGACCTGATCGAAATGCAACAGTCTTTTTTTGACCGCGACGTGCCGCAGCCGCTCGCGGCGCGGCTGCGCCCGCGCACGCTCGAAGAGTACGTCGGACAGAAGCACCTGCTGGGGGAGGGCAAGGTGCTGCGCCGCCTGATCGAGGCGGACCACATCTCCTCCATGATATTCTGGGGCCCGCCGGGCGTGGGGAAGACCACGCTGGCGCGCATCATCGCCGAGCGCACGAGATCGCACTTCGTGGATTTCTCCGCCGTCACATCGGGCATACGCGAGATCAAGCAGGTCATGAACGACGCGGAGGAGAGCCGCCGCTACGGCGTGAACACCATCGTGTTCGTCGATGAGATCCACCGCTTCAACAAGGCGCAGCAGGATGCGTTCCTGCCCTATGTCGAGAAGGGCAGCATCATACTGATCGGCGCGACCACGGAGAACCCGTCGTTCGAGGTCAACGGCGCGCTGCTCTCCAGGTGCAAGGTCTTCGTGCTGCAGCCGCTTTCGAATGAAGACATCATATCGCTGCTCCATCGCGCGCTCACGGACGAGCGCGGCTTCGGTCTGCAGACGGTCGAAATGCCCGAGGAGCTGATCGCTGCGGTCGCCGCGTTCGCCAACGGCGACGCGCGCACCGCGCTCATGACGCTTGAGATGGTCGTGCTGAACGGCGAGCTCAGGGGCGACACCACCGTCGTGACGCCCGAGACGGTCGAGCAGTGCACGTCGCGCAAGTCGCTGTTGTATGACAAGAACGGCGAGGAGCACTATAACCTCATCTCGGCGCTGCACAAGTCCATGCGCAACTCCGACCCGGACGCGGCCGTGTACTGGCTGGCGCGCATGCTGGAATCCGGCGAGGATCCTATGTACATAGCGCGCCGGGTCGTGCGCTTCGCCTCTGAGGACGTGGGGCTTGCCGATCCGCGCGCGCTGGAGATCTGCGTGGCCGCGTCACAGGCGTGCCACCTGATCGGCATGCCGGAGTGCACCGTGCACCTGGCGCAGGCCGTGATCTACCTTGCGCTGGCGCCGAAGTCCAACGCGGTGTACACGGCCTACGGCGCGGCGCGCGCGGACGCGGCGACGATGCTGGCCGAGCCCGTGCCGCTGGTGATACGCAACGCGCCGACAAGGCTCATGAAGGAGCTCGACTACGGGAAGGGATACCAGTACGCCCACGACGCTAAGGACAGGCTCACGAACATGCAGTGCCTGCCGGACTCGCTCAGGGACCGGACCTATTACCAGCCGACGCGGCAGGGCGTGGAAGGCCGCTTTGCCGACAGGCTCGACGAGATCAAGCGTTGGAAGGCGGAACACGCAGAGGATCAGTAAAATGCAAATGTGGAAGAACAGGGACACTTTGTTTTACGGGAAGCTCATACGCATCACGACGCCCATCGCGCTGCAGAGCCTCATGCTGGCGGCCGTGGCGGCGGCGGACGCGCTGATGCTGGGGCGCGTCGAACAGAACGACATGGCGGCGGTATCGCAGGCCACGCAGGTGCAGTTCATACAGAACATGTTCTTGGGCGCGATCACGTCCGCCGGCGCCATACTGGGCGCGCAGTATTGGGGCAAGGGGGATAAAAAGACCGTCAACGACATATTCTGCATGATGCTCCGCTTCG
>SVGK01000155.1 GCA_015056395.1 Clostridiales bacterium | reverse complement strand
CGCATATATCAAACCATCGTACCATCCGTCCTCGCTGGTCAAGGACGTGTTCGTGCGACTGCGCTTCGTAGGCGCGCTCACGAATACGTAGGGCGAAAGATCGGTGTTACCCGAGCCGGAGCTCGTAGCGCCTACGCCTGATTTTGCCGCCGCGTAGATCGAAAACGTATTGGCATCGAAGTTTACATCCAAGTCGGACGAACGGCCGCCGGTCGAGGAACTGTACAGCTCGGCATTCGCGTCCTCATCGACGTGATAAACCTCGATGCTCTCGCCTCGCTCCAGCTCGATGCTGACGTGCTCATACTTCACGCTGACTTCCGTCTGCGGCTCGATCTCGGTATCCGGATCCTCCGGCAGATAGAAGCAAATGTCATATGCGGCGACGAACTCATCTACCCTGTCGTCCTCGATGACATAGCCGGCCGCTTCCCATGCTTGTTCATCAGTCAGGTTGTAGGACTGCTTTAGCACCGCCGCTATGACTTCCTGCGACGTGACCTTTTCCGCCCGCATCTCCACGCCAACGGGCAGCGCGCCTTCGGGCGCTTCCACGGTGATCACGGTGCCGTCCGCCATGGTCTGCGTCAGCGTCACGGCGGGATACGCGGAGGTGAAGTTCGCCGTGAACGCGGCGCCCTCGCCGATCGTCTCGACGGCGGGCAAGAACAGAGCCTCGTCGGAGACGACATCGCCTTCGGCGTCGGTCCAGTTCACGAACATGAAGCCCTCGTCCGCCACGGCCTCGGAGCCGGTCAGCGCGACCTCAACGTTCTCGGGATCGTAAGCTTCTTCCGTAACGGTCACGCTGCCGCCTTCCTCCGCGGCATATGTCACGACGATCTGCGCAGCCTGTTCATTTACCGTCTGTATGGTCACGGCGATATCGCCGTCTTCGGGGATCTCGATGGTATATGCGCCGTCCGCGGATTCGATGGAGGTTTCGTTCACGGACACGCCGACAAGGCCATAGCCTTCGGCCATGACCACTTCAAAGGTAAGCACGCCCTCGGAAACGGCGACGGTCTCGCCCACCGCTTCCCCGTTCACGTATACTGTCGCGCCTTCGCCCGTCACGAACGTGACTATAGTCGCCTCGGCGGACGCTTCCTCGGTCGCCTCGGGCGCGGGCTCCTGCGTGGGCTCCTGCGTCTCGGCAGGCTCAGGAACCTCAGTCGGTTCGGGCGTTTCGACGACGGGGCGCACGAATTCGATCTGCTTGTTCACGTGGTTTCCGAAGGACAGGCTCTCCGTGCCGTCCCTGACCTGCGCCACGACGTTCAGCGTGATGCTCGAGCGCACCTCCGGCGCAAGCGCGGAGGCGTCGGTCCAGCGCATGCGCACGGTGCCGTCGTTGTCGATCTCATAAGTCGCGTCGGACAGGCTGCCCGCGTCGGAGCGCACCTTCGCGTGGCCCTTCGCCCTGAGCGCGTCGTCGTTCGGCTTGGCGTCGTAGACCTTCAGGCCGGAAGGGAGCTGATACGTCAAAGTCGAGGCGACGTCGAACATCCTCGTTTCCGTCTCCTCGAACACGATCTCAAAGGCATAGTCCTTGTCCGGCTGGAGCGTCCAGGTCTTCGCCGACTTGCTCGTGCGCTCTCCGTCGACCACCACGGTGACCTGCTTGACCAGGTTCGCCAGATCGCTCGTGCTGGGCACGGCTGTCGGCTCGGGTGTCAGCGTGGGCTCGGGCGTCGCGTCCGGGTCAGGCGTCGCTGTCGGCTCGGGCGTCGCGTCGGACAAAGGCTCTTCGGTCGCGTCCGTCTCCGGGGCATCGGTCTGCTCCGGCGCGTCCGTCGGCTCAGTACCGACGTCGGTTTTGCTCTCTTCGCCGCTCTTTTCGCCCTCGGCGTCCTGTCCGGCGTCGTCGCCGGCAGGCTCAGCGGTCTGTCCCTGCGGCTCTTCCGCCGCTGTGGGCGTCTTGGCATCATCGGAGGTCTGCGGCTGCTCAACAGGCTTCTCAGCCTCCGAAGAGGATGCGGCCTCGGCGGGCTTTTCCGCAGGCTTCTCTTCCTGCTTCTCCTCCGATTTCTCCGCAGGCTTTTCGGCAGCCTTCTCCTGCGGCTTCTCCGCGGGTTCGGCGGCCTTGGGCTGTTCAGCCTTTTCGGCGGCGGCCGGTTCGGCAGACTTCGCCTTCGGCGCTTCCACCTCTTCGGTCTGCGCCGCGGCCTTCTGCGCGGCCTCAGCGACCTCTTCCGCAAAGCCCGCTGGCACGCACGAGAGCAGCATGACCAGCGTGAGCAGCCACGCACAGATCCTGCGCGCGGTCGGCAGGCTGTACGGATGGGCGTTTTGCATGTTCCTCTTCGTCTTCATTATCTTTTCCTCCTGGACGTGGAAAGTCGATATTGCAAAGGTGTTGGTCCGTGATATCTCATGCGAACTGTGCCGTTCGTCTGTTCTTTCTAATTCATACGCACCCCAGATGGCTCACGCCATGTACGATGCATGGTGTCGGCGCGGCAAAATCGATCACCTTGCTCCACCTGAGCTTGAGCAGCCTGGCTATCGGCCAGCACGCCAGCGGTATATAGATGAAGCAGCGTACGATGTTCTGTCCCCCGAATGACGTGAAGCCGCTTTCGATCCAGTACTGTACCATCATCCAGAGGTAGATCACCGGATATACGAAAAGCACGATCAGGAAGCCCTGCGATTTCTTGAACCCGAATCTGCCCGCATACCACAGATTGAAAAGCATCGCAGCCAGGAATCCCAAAACATGGAATCCGTAGTAGACCAGCTGCGTCCTCCCGGCCAGCGCGGCATCCATGATGATGTTGTTGAGCCATGTCATGATTTCGTACAAATCCATCGCCTCCGAAAAGGGAATTCAGGGTAATCTATATATGTAATATTATAACAAATGTGAAATCCACATATGTTGAATTTTCTTTGTCATTATGTTAATTGTCGTCCATCCAACTTTTCTGTCGGTATTTTGCGACAGTTCATGTTTGCAGCTATAGTAATACGCCATAGTATCATCGGATCCGATAAATACCGGTTATAACACACCGTTCTTTCGTAAAATATGATACCAATAGTTACTATTTTGACGAGTATTCGAGTGTATTTGTTCCAAGTATGATGCTGTTCCTGTTCATACGGAAAAACGCAAATCGAGCTACTTCCAGTGTCTGATCCATGTCGACGATCTCGCCTTGAACTTGTTTCGATCCTCGAGTGCGCCCCATCGTCCACATCGCATGTATAGCCATCATTTTTGTTTTTGATTTTGTGGTTTTATGCCGCCATTTCATTTTTATTTATGCTGGTGTATGATGATACAGTCCGTCATGTACGGCGCCCTCAAAAAAAGCGATCCATCCGATGGATCGTGGATGGATCGCTTAGAGCGCCTCTATCACTGTTCGGGCATGATGGAAGCCGTCACCAGCTGGGCCACTTCCGCAAACCCCTCGTCGGACACGGGCGTGAAGATGAACTGCACGAAATTGCCGGATTCCGTCACGAAGGTCACATAGACCGCATCGGTGTCCGGAATGCTGTAGGAGACAGCATCCAGCCCGTTCAGCAGGCAGCGCTCGATCTCGGTCGCTCCGTTGCTCTCGATGGACGCGATCAGCTCTTCCATGGTCGCGCCTTCATAGCCTTCGATGACCTGGCCGTAGATCGCAGCCGTCTGATCTGCTGTCACGAATTTCCCGATGACGCCTTCCCCATCCTCTTCGGTGACATCCTCATTCAAGAAGACGTCCGGGATCCAGATCTGCAGCGCGATCGTATCGAAAGTATACCAGGAGCCTTCGATACCCAACGCTTCGATATCGATGTCCTCCCAGTTGATGGCCGGGACGTTTTCCGCCGAAGCGACGGATACCGTCAGCAGTGATACCAGTGTCAGCAGGATCGCGAGAAACTTCTTCATGGGGCATTCCTCCTTTTATTTTCGCCCGGTCGATTGCGCCGGGTGATTCCAGGGTCATGGCTGCCTTGTGTATTCCTTCAGCAGCAACTTTTCAAGCATTACAAGTTCGGTCTCAGGGTCCGATCCCTGCTCCAGTATGTAGACCAGGCCGACCGCATATCGCGTCACAGCCGCCAGCATGATGTGAAATGAGCTGGAGAACATCGTCGTCTCCGATATGTCGGTGTTCAGCGTACCGTCTCTGACGCCCCGCTCATACACCTCGTGGAATGCTTCGCCCAGTCCGTCGACAACGAGCAAATACGGCTTCAGATATCCCCGATCCTGCTCCTGCCGTCTGAGAAAACTGTTCAGGTCATAGTTGAAACGTAGCATCTCCCTGTGGTTGCGATAGAGATCCAGAAACGAATCCAGATAGTATCTCAAGTATTCGGCGCCGGTCATGTGCGCCTTGTTTTCCCGGGAAACCGTCGAATCATAACCCCTGATGTAATCCTCCCATTTCTGCGTAGCCAGGTCCACGACCAGGGACGCCTTGTTGGTAAAATGCCGATAGAGCGTGGCGATTCCGAATCCGCTCTTTTGTGCGATAGAGTCCAGTGAGACCGCTTCGATCCCCTTCTCCGTAAACAGCTCAAAGGCTGCGTCAAGAAATGCCTGCCTTTTGGCCGCCATCTGGGCCGCATCCTTTTCCTTGTTCCTCAATGCGAGGTCCCTCCCTGTACGGAAACCCTGTCGGCTCTGAACGATCGACCTTAGTAAGTGTCAACTGGGGAATATGGCGGCTGATAGCCGCCGCTGCGGATCGGAGGATCTGCAAAACCGGCTGTGCAGAGAACATGCGTTCTGATCAAGATGACAATGTCGCCCTGATCGATATGAACGATCCTCATAACGCTCATTATGATAGTAATTCTATCACATACAACTTGCTTATACAACCCTTATTTGTAAATAAATTGTGAATTATCGGTCCGACAAAGTCCGCCTCCGTATGCGCGAGGTACGGACATCCCCCGAATGACAGAAAACAGGCGCCGTGCCGCGGCGCCTGCTTGCGTTGTTCGTTCTCCGCCATCAAAGCTTTCCGTATTCGTTGCACATGGGATGCACCGCAGGTTCGTCCTCCTCGATGCTCGGGAACCGCGCGGTGTCCTCAAGGAAGTAGTTGTCAGTCAGGTCGTTGACCTTTGACACCTCGCCGCAGATCACGTCGCCGCTGCCGGGCTTCGGGCCGAATATGTGCGCGATATAGGGCGTCAGCGTGATGCTGTTGCCCGGGCTCAGCACGATCTCCTCGCCCGCCTTCACCGTGCGCTCGATGCCGTCCATGCATACTGTGACGTCCGTGTCGAGCTGCTCTCCCGTAGCCGGGTCCGCGTTCCACAGGAACACCTGCAACAGCCCGCCCGCGCGGTCGATGATGTCCTCCGTCTTGCTGACGTGGTAGTGCTTGGGCAGCCGCTGTCCGTCCTTCATGATCAGGTACTTCTCGCAGTAGGGCACGCCCAATCCGGGGTCCTTTTCGCTGCCGTTGCGCACGGTATAGAGCACGGTGCCAATGCGGTCAAAATCGCCGCAGCCATAGTCCGTGATGTCCCAGCCCAGCATGAGCTTCCGGATCCGGTCGATCTCTCCCCCGTGCGCGCGCCACTCCTCGGGCGTCCAGGCCGCGTAGCACGGCAGGGATATGCAGTTCTGTTTGAGCAGCGCCTCCGCCCAGCGGATGGCCCGGTTGATCTCTGAACGTTTCATGTCTTTCTCCTTTCAAATATATACATATTTGGCTCAAACACCGTTCAATCGCGCGTAGACGCGCCCATGCCCTTGAGCTGCTGCTTGCGCACATACATGCGCTGATCCGCGCGCGTGAATACCGCGTGATAGTCCTCGTTCGCCGCAGGGTCGAACTCAGCCAGTCCTATCGATATGACGGCGTTGTTCGTGCCGATGTTCTTCTCGATCTTCTCGTTGATCTCGCGCATGATCTCGTCGCGATGCTCGTAGTCGTGCCCCTGCAGCACGACTGCGAATTCATCGCCGCCTATCCTGAACACCGGGCTGTGCTTGAAGTAAACGCAGATCATCTGGCAGGCGGACTGTATGTACATGTCTCCCGCCTTGTGCCCCAGCGTGTCATTGATCCTCTTCAGGCCGTTGACATCGCACACGACCACAGCGAAGGCGTCCACGGACCCGTTCCTGATGCGCTCCGCCATCGCGCTCTCATATTCGCTGTAGGCATTCTTGCTCTTGACGCCCGTCAGCGGATCCCTGTACGCCACCTCGCGCGCGTTGTCGCGTTCCATGGCCGTCTGCGATTCCCACTTGCGCATGGACAGGTGGTTGATCAGCATCGCACCGAGCGCGAGCACGAACATGCCCAGCACTAAAAGCGTGTTGAGCACATTGTTCCTGTGCAGCGTGTCGATCTGTCCGGCGATGAACGCATCCGCACTCATCGCCTGCACCGCGGGGTCGGCCTCGCCTTCGAAATAGCGCCGGATGCCCAGCACGACATCCTGCGTGAGGCCCTCTTCAAGGCGCGACGACCAGATCATG
>SVGK01000154.1 GCA_015056395.1 Clostridiales bacterium | reverse complement strand
TCCATGACCAGGCGGTCGTAGATCTCATCGGCGAAGAGTATCAGGTCGTGCTCGCGCGCGACCTCGACGATCTGCTCAAGCACTTCGCGCGGGTACAGCGCGCCCGTGGGGTTGTTGGGGTTGATCACGACGATGCCCTTCGTGCGGTCGGTGACCTTGCTGCGGATGTCGTCCACGTCAGGGTACCAGTCGGACTGCTCGTCGCAGATGTAGTGCACCGCCTTGCCGCCCGCCAGCGTGACCGACGCCGTCCAAAGCGGATAATCCGGCGTGGGAAGCAGTATCTCGTCGCCCTGGTCCAGCAGGCCCTGCATGCTCATGGTGATCAGCTCGCTTGCGCCGTTGCCGGTGTAGACGTCCTCGATGCCCACGTTGGGTATCTTCTTGAGCTGGCAGTACTGCATGATGGCCTTGCGCGCCGAGAACAGGCCCTTGGAATCGGAATAGCCCTCGGAATCGCGCAGGTTGTAGATCATGTCCACGATGATCTCGTCCGGCGCGAACAGCTTGTGGGGCGCGGGGTTGCCTATGTTCAGCTTGAGTATGTGCATGCCCATAGCCGCCATGCGGTTGGCCTCGTCCATGACCGGGCCGCGGATATCGTAGCATACGTCGTCCAGCTTGTGGGATTTTTCATAGGTGCGCATAGTATCGATGACCTCCTTGTTCGTAGGGGAACGGATAAAGAAAAAGCCCCGGATATGAGCAAGACTCATATCCAGGGCGAATGCGTGCATCCGTGTTACCACCTGTGTTCGGGCCCTGCGGCCCGCGCTCTGCCGCCCGGCGATACCCGGGCGCTCCTCTGTAACGGGAGGATCCGTGGCGATCTACGCGCCCGACCAGGCGGGTTTCGACGCCAAGGCTATGGGGCGGCTTTCATCGACCGCGCCGCAGGGCTTTCAGCGTGTGCCCATTCTCTGAGCCGGCGCAGGGCGACTACTCTTCCTCATCAAGGCCTTTATTCATGTAAAGAAATTCTATCACATCGTAAGCGCGGCTGTCAAGTAAAACTTTCCTCCCGCGCTTACGATGGGCGGCTCATCAGCCACAGCACCACCACGGACGTGACGATCACGAACGCGCTCAACAGCGTGGCCGTCCAGTTGAATCTGTGGGGGGCATGGCCCGCGTGGGGCGCCTCGACCATGCCTATGCGCCGCAGCGTGCCCACGACGGGCTTGTAGATCAGCATCGTGATGCCGGCGTTCAGGCCGCCCTTGAACAGGTTGAAGGGGAGAAAGGTGGGCAGCAGCATGCTCGCCACGACTTCGCGCGGCACGCCCATGTAGAGCGGCGTGACGATGTAGTTCCACGCGAGCATCACGGCGGTCATCGCCGCTACGCCCAGCGCCAGCCCCGTGCCCGCGGCGCGCAGGCTCTTGTTCCTTGCGTAGTACATGGCGGGGGGCAGCGCGAAGGCGCTGGTCGAGAGCACGTTCATCAGAAGCCCTATGGGGCCCGTGCCGCTGACGGTCACCATCTCGATCAGCGACACGACCGCCGCGATGGCCAGCGCGGGTGCCGGCCCCAGCAGGAAACCGGCGACGGCGATCACGACGTCCTTCAGGTCGTAGCTCAGGAAGCCGGCGATCTGTGGGAGCGGCCGGGTCACCAGCATGGCCACGTACGCGATGGCCGCGAACATCGCCATGAGCGTCAGCTGCCTTGTGGAATACTTCGATTGGGTCATGGGTCAAACACCTCCTGTATGTTCTGCGGCGCGCCCCTTTCCCATAAAAAAGCGCCCGCGGGTGTTTGTCCCGGGACGCTTGAGGAATCTGTCATGGCCCTGGGCGCGCATGCGCGCCTACGGCCGCCTTCTTCCATCCAGACTTCGCTCGATAAGAGCTTCACTGTCGGTACCGGAATCGCACCGGTTCGTGCCCGATATGCGGGCTCGCGGACTGTACCGCCGGTCGGGAATCGCACCCTGCCCCGAAGACAACGATCGTTTCGATCGACATAGTTATACACCACGAACCGGCCGTTGTCAACCGTCCGCAATGTTAAATGTGCCTGCCGAAGACGGGGAAAACAACCTTCGTCCTTACGGCAGGGCAGGCATATATCACTTGCCGCAATGGGCTTTGATCGCCCGATATGCGAATTCAGCCGTGCCCTTCCCGGCGTGCTTGTCGATGCTGGCCGTGAAGTCACCGCCGCCGGCATACATCATTCCAAGGCCGTAGAGGGTCTCGTCCGAACAGGTATAGAGATGCTCCGTGATGAACCCCTGCAGCTTCTTCACCAGGGCCTGTGCCACATCGCCGGACGGATCATCCTCTCGGCAGGCGCCGAACTCCGTGAATATATCCATCATCTGCCGGCTGAGCATCGCGTTTTCCCGCGCCGTTCGGCCTTTGGCTCTCTGTTCATACTCCCTGTATTCCGGTGTCTTTCCCCAGGAGGCCTTGGCCCGGGCGGCGTATTCGTCGATCTTGCTGGTATCGAACGGTTCGAAGTCCATGATATGATCCACTCCCATCGCTTTTAATCCACGGGCAAGGTCTATAAGGTTTTCGATATGCTGTTTCTTCAGCGTGAGCAAGGCGATCTGCTGCTCAAGCGCCTTGCTCTTGTCAAAGTCAGGACTGTCGACGATCCGCCTGATGTCCTTCAAGGGGAATTCCAGCGCGCGAAACAGCAGTATCTGCTGCAGCTTCTCCAATGACGCATCGTCATACAGCCTGTAGCCCGACTCGGTGTGTCCCGCCGGGTGCAGAAGGCCGATCCTGTCATAATACTGCAGGGTGCGTATGCTCACGCCCGTCAGCCTGCTCACCTCATGGACCGTCCGCATGGCGGGCACCTCCTCGCTCGTGATGATGCCATGATAAGCCATTACGCAGCGTAGGAGTCAATGGTTGATCTGTAATTTAACATAGCGCTCCCCAAAAAGGGGGTGTGGGGGCAAAGCCCCCACACCAACAATTCTTAATTCTGAATTCTTAATTCTGAATTATCCCTCGTACAGCGGGAACCTCTTGCACAGCGCGTCCACGCGCTCTATGATCTCGCCCTTTTTGCTGTCGAAATCCTGTATCGCCCAGGTCAGCAGCTGGCCCACCTCTTCGGCCTCGGCCGTGCGGAAGCCGCGCGCGGTGACGGCCGGGGTGCCTACGCGTATGCCGGAGGTCTCCTTGGCGGAACGCGGGTCGCCGGGGATCTTGTTCTTGTTGACGGTGATGCGCACCTGGTCCAGGCGCTCTTCGAGCTCGCGCCCGGAGATGGCCTCCTCCTTCAGGTCCACGAGCATCAGGTGGTTGTCCGTGCCGCCGGAGACGAGGCTGACGCCGTTCTTCGTCAGCACGTCCGCCATGGCGCGCGCGTTCACGGCGATGGCGTGCTGGTACTCTCTGAATTCGGGCTTGAGCGCCTCGCCCAGCGCCACGGCCTTGGCGGCGATCACGTGCATCAGCGGGCCACCCTGTCCGCCGGGGAATATGGCGGAGTTGATCTTCTTGGCGATCGCCTCGTCGTTCGTGAATATCATGCCGCCGCGCGGGCCGCGCAGCGTCTTGTGGTTGGTCGTGGTGACCACGTCGGCGTAGGGTATGGGGCTGGGATGCTCGCCTGCGGCCACGAGGCCCGCGATGTGCGCCATGTCCACCATCAGATAAGCGCCGGCCTCGTGCGCGATGTCCGCAAAGCGCTTGAAGTCGATCACGCGCGGATAGGCGCTTGCGCCGGCGATGATCATGGTCGGCCTGTGTTCGAGCGCGAGCGCGCGCACCTGGTCATAGTCGATCAGGCCGGTCGCCTCGTCGCAGCCATAGGAGACGATGTTGTAGAACTTTCCGGAGAAGCTGGGCTTCGCGCCGTGCGTCAGGTGGCCGCCGGCGGAGAGGTCCATGCCCATCACTGTGTCGCCGGGTTTGCACAGCGCCATGTAGGCGGCGAAATTCGCCTGAGAACCCGAATGCGCCTGCACGTTCGCGAACTTCGCGCCGAAGAGCTGCTTGGCGCGCTCGATGCAGATGTTCTCGATCTCATCGACATAGGTGCAGCCGCCGTAATAGCGCTTTCCCGGATAGCCCTCCGCGTACTTGTTGGTCAGCACGCTGCCCATGGCGGCCATGACCGCCTCGGAGACGATGTTCTCGGATGCGATCAGCTCCAGATTGTCGCGCTGGCGCTTCAGTTCCTTCTGCATGACCTGCCCGATCTCGGGATCGACGGACGTGATGAAGTCGATGTTCTGCTGCTGCATGATGCGTGCTCCTCCCTTGTTGTCGGTGAAAAAACAGTCTGCGGTGCAAAAGGGCATGCGCAGACTGTGATCCTTATAAGGAGATGTCGCTCTGTCCTTTCGCCTGAGAGATTCGCGCCTGGTTCGCGTTTTGCCCCTTCGGCCCCCGCTTCGTGCGCGGATGTCTCCAGAGTGCCGTCCGCCCGCAGTCCCCATTCCGTGCAGGAACGCCTGAGAGTGTTCTCCTTCGGCGGGACTTGCGTCCGCTCTCCTGCGGGCTTCAAACGGCGTGTTCAGTTTTCGACGCCTATTTTAGCATGCGCGGGAACGCCGCGTCAAGCGCCGACATGTTGAATTAACGTCCATATGGGGCAAGCGCGCGTTAAATGTGGTATACTGTGGGAAGACCATAGAAGAGGGGATAAGCTTATGAGAAAGATACCTGAGGAACTGAAAAACGCGCTGTACATACTGGCGGGCCTTGCGTTCTGCTCGGCCGCGTACAACATGTACCTGATACCCAACGACATCGCCGCAGGCGGCTTCACCGGCATAGGACAGCTGGTCAGCCATTTCTTCCCGGTCAGCGTGGGCACGGTCAGCATGGTGCTGAACATACCGCTGTTCCTGCTCTCCATGAAGCGGCTGGGGCTCAGGTTCGGGCTTCGGTCGTTCCTGGCGATGATGGGGCTTTCGCTGTTCATAGACCACGTGCCCTTTCCCGCCGCCACGGACGACATGCTGCTGGCCACGGTGTTCGGCGGCGTGCTGGGCGGCGTGGGCTTCGGGCTTGTGATGCGCGGCAGCGCGACCACGGGCGGCTCGGACATGCTGGCGGCGCTGATACATCGCGCGCTGCCCGTCGTGCGCGTGGCCGTAGGCATATTCATGGTGGACGGGCTGGTGATACTGGCGTCCGCGTTCGTGTTCGACCAGCAGGCGGCCATGTACGCGCTGATCTGCGCGTTCCTGATGAACCTGATGGTGGACGTAGTGTTGGAAGGCCCCAACGGCGCGCACGCCTACTTCATCATATCCGAAAAGCCGGACGAAGTCGCCCGTCAGTTGATGCGCGAGCTGGACCACGGCGTCACGGCGCTGCCGGCAAAGGGCATGTATTCCGGGCAGGAGAAGCAGATGCTTTTGTGCGTGGTGCACAGGCTCGAGTCCATGCAGCTCAGGCGCATCGTGTTCAACATAGATCCCAATGCCTTCGTGATCGCCAACAAGACGCACGAGGTGCTGGGGGAGGGGTTTACGGAGATGGGAGTGAAGAATGAGTAATGAGGAATGAGTAATGAGGAATCGGGGTTTGCGAATCAACGATCAACAGTTAACGGTTAACAGTTAAAGGCCGACAGCCGACGGTCGAAGGCTGTTTGCAGGGCTGGTGCAGGGAATGAGTAATGAGGAATCGGGGTTTGCGAATCAACGATTAACAGTTAATGGTTAACAGTTAAAGGCCGACAGCCGACGATCGAAGGCTGTTTGCAGGGCTGTCGTCAGGTCCAGGCCCCATTGCCCATCGTACCGTTCATCCCGATCTCGCCGCGCGGACGCCCCATGGGGCGTCCGCGCAACCTGTCGCTATCACTACGCTCATCGGATATCGCACTATCATCGCAGCTCCGCCGTAGGGACGCCATTCATGGCGTCCGCGCGGCCTGTCGCTATCACTACACTCATCGTCCATCGTACCGTCATCGCAGCTCCGCCGTAGGGACGCCATTCATGGCGTCCGTCCGGTCGCTGCTCCCGAACGGCGCATATCGTTCGGCACAAAAACATATCGCCCATCGCAGTGACGCCCCATGGGGTATCCACGTGGACGATACATCTGGCTTTGCGTGCCGCTCAGGATCCCTTCCGACCGCTGTGCGGCGGCCACCTTCCCCAAAGGGGAAGGTTTGGGTGACGATGGCAGCTGATAGCCGCCGCTACGGATGATGCCGCGAACATATCCGCCGTAGGGACGCCATTCATGGCGTCCGCCCTGTCCTCTCGCCACCACCAAGCGCATCGTCCATCGTACTATCATCCAAACCTCGCCGTAGGGACACCCCGTGGGGCGTCCGCGCGGCCTGTCGCCAGCACCAAGCCCGTCGGACAACGTGCAATCATCGCAGCCCCGCCGTAGGGACGCCATTCATGGCGTCTACCCGGTCGCCGCTCCTGAACGGCGCATATCGTTCGGCGCAAAAACATATCGCCCACCGCAGCGATGCATCATGGGGCATTCGCGTGGACGATTCATCCGGCTTTGCGTGCTGTTCAGGACCCCTTCCGACCGCCTTGCGGCGGCCACCTTCCCCAAAGGGCAACGCTGTCAACTTAAGCCCCAAAAGAGGCTAAACGCCTGCACGTTGCGATTGCGTAAATTTCACAGAGGG
>SVGK01000153.1 GCA_015056395.1 Clostridiales bacterium | reverse complement strand
ACGTCTCGTCACTTGATGCCCGTCAGCAGCGCCGAGCCGCTCAGCGCCATCCAGCCCGCCTCGGACCTCGTCATGAAGGTGCCGTCGGCGGTGTCGATCAATTCCACCTTCTGATAGCCCATATCCTTCAGGCACTGCACGAACGCCTGCATGTCGCCGTACTTGGCGCGCGAGAATATGTCGTGCAGCGCGAACGCGCCGCCCTTCTTGAGCGTGCGCAGCGTCTCCAGCAGGTACTGCTGCCTGTCGCCGGGGATGTTGTGGTACACATAGTTGCTCACGACGGCGTCGAAGGTCTCATCGGCAAAGTCGAGGTGTGTGGCATCGCCCTGCTGGAACGTGACGTTCCGCACTCCCTCGGCCTTCGCGTTGCTCTCGCAGAGCTCCCTGCTGAAGGAGGCGTACTCCTTGCCCCAGCGGTCTATGCCGACGATGCGCGCCTTGGGCGCGCGCTTTGCAACGGCGATGGCCAGCGCCCCGCTGCCGCAGCCCACGTCCAGGCACCGCCCGCCGGCGGGCAGCTTGACGCGCGCCGCCGTGCCCTCGATGATCTGCCGCGCCATCTGACGTTTGCCATTGTAGTCGAAAGCGCGATGCATGAGCACCGCCCACACGGTCAGCCCGCAGAACACGGCCGCCGAAACGGCGAACACCGCCGTCAGCGCGGCCTTCGGCACACCGTTCAGCAGCAGGCCCGATGCGACCGCCGCGGCACAGCAGCCGACCGCGCCGCACAGGAAGCCCCAGATCATGCCCTTGGGCATCCAGTTCTTGTAATCAGGTTTCATGAGCATCCTCCTCGTCCGCCTCCTCCCGGCGACGTCGTATCCCGGGCTCTCGGCATAAGTTAGTTATTACAAACTCTATTATACACATCAAACAGACAAAAACAACGTCTGTTTGGTAAAGTATTGGGCATAAAAAACAAGGGGACGTAGCTGATCCCCCTGTTACATGAATGATCGGATGTCACCTGTCGTCATTTCAGCTCTTGTGCACGCTGTTCCTGTAGCGCATCGCCTCGTGCTCGCGGCTGATCTCGTCGTGCAGCTGCCCGCTCGTCCAGTGCATGTTGGTGGGCGTGAGCACCGCCTTGAGCGCCACGCCCGGGAGCCTGGCCGCGCGCATCTCCTGAAGGAAGCGATCCAGCAGCGCCCTGTCGAAGTTGACGAACACGATCATCTCGTCGTCGAAGGGCGTCGGTTCGGCGTGCGGATGCGCGGGCAGCAGGCCCGCCAGCGCGCCCACGGGCTGGCCGATCTCGTCCGGATGCACCTCGCGCATGCGCAGCTTGAGCTTGAGCGCGATCATGCGTATGTGCATGCCTCGCTCGCCGTGCAGGTTGTATAGAAGTATCACGGGCATGGGCGTATCCCCTTCCTTGCAAAAATCATTTGAGCCAGTCCACGCACAGGCGCGCGTCCTGCTCAGGGCTAATGTCTATGAAGCCGTTCTGCCGCAGACTCACGCCCATGCCGTCAGCCACGATGATGTGGTCGACCAGCGTGATCCCCAGCTTCTGAAGCGCCTGCTGCGCCTGCTTCGTGCAGTCGATGTCCGCGCGCGAGGGCTGCAGCGTGCCGCCGGGGTGGTTGTGGCTGAGCACCATGCACCTGGCGTCCGTCTCGACGGCGCCCTTGAGCAGCGCGCCCAGATAGAAGGGCGTCTCGTCGAGCGTGCCCTGCCCCAGCAGCGTCACGGCGGTCAGCAGGCCCGTCCCGTCCAGCGAGAGCGCGTAGAACCGCTCGCAGGGCATGCCGATGAACAGCGTGCTCAGGTAGCGCGTGCACGCCCTCGCGCTGTCCAGCCGCGGATGGCTCCCCCACGCTGTGCGCTCGATCGAGCGCACGAGCGGCGGCATCAGCGCAAGCAGCCGCGCCTCGTTCGCCGTGAGCGACGTCTTTGAAAGCTCGTGCGCGCCAGCTTCGAGTATCGCGCCGGGGCTGTCGAAGCGCGCGTTCAGCTCCCGGGCGATGTCGCTGTCCTGCTGCCTGCGCAGGTAGCACAGCAGCTCGTCGATCGCGTTCAGACACGCGTCGCGCCGCTCTTCGACGCTGCTCACGCCTTGAGCGCCTCCGCTTTTGTGAGCAGATCGCGCACAGTGTCCGTATCCTCTATGCGCTCCGCGATATACCAGCCGTCCTGTTCCTCGTCGTACCTGAGCACCGCCGCGCCGTCGACGAACACGGCGTCGCGGCTGAACACCAGATCCACGCTGAAGGGCGGATCGGCCTCGTAAAAGTCCGCGACATATTCACGCGCGGTCAGCGCCTCGGCGTCTTCAAAGGCGTCCAGGAACGCCTTCATGTGCGCGGATTGCTCCTGTGTGAGCCTGATCTTCATAGGGCATGCCTCTCCTCGATGTTCTTCCATTCCCATTATCCTTCAAATCCGCCGTCCTGTCAAGCGCGTGCCAAAAATAACGCCATGCGCCTTGCCAAGCGACATGCGAGGGGATATAATCTTTACATATTCGATCTGTAAGGGAAGCGAATCCATGTTGGATGAACGGAAAAAGCATGCCGCGTCCGAGGCGCCGAAGCCCGCGGTCAAGGCCGTGAAGACTTCGCCGGACGCCTACGGCGACGAGCTGGACGTCCCGAGAAGGGCGGACAGGCCGGCCGCCGTGCGGACCAAGGCGCCGGCCGGCAAGAAGAAAAAGGGCAAGAAGAAGCGCCGCGGCCTGACGAAGCTGTTCGGCGGGCTTTCCCGCGCGAAGGTCCAGATCGCGCGCTCGACGGACAGCCGGCGGCGCTTCCGCGGCGTGATGGTCGGCAGCCACCTGATCGGCCTGTGGTGGTTCGTGGCGCTGGCGGTCATCGTGGCGCTGGCCGTGGGCATACGCATGTCGAACGGCAACGCGACGGTCGACCAGCAGCAGGTCACCATCGTCGGCCTCTCAGGCGACCTGGAGGGCTTTCGCATGCTGGTCATCAGCGATTTGAACGGCAAGCGCTTCGGCGACAGGCAGTCAGCGCTCATGCGCACGATCAACAACCTGAGCTACGACGCCGTGTTCCTGCTGGGCGACATGGTCGGCCGGGGCGGCGATCCCGAGCCCCTGTACGAGCTGATCGAATCGCTGCCCAAGTCGAAGCCCATATACTTCATCTGCGGCGACAGCGACCCCGGGCCGTATCTCAAGGCGCCGCGCGACATCACCGGCACGCTCAGGCAGCTGGTGCTGGAGGACTGGATATTAGGCGCGATAGAGCGGGGCGCTGTCTACGTCGACAGCCCCGTGGACCTGCCCGTAGGCCAATCGCACCTGTGGATCACGCCCGCCACGCTGCTCAACATGGACGCCGGCGAGCTTCAGGACACGTGGCGCGCGCAGACCGAGCAAGAGAAGGAGGGCGTGCTGTCCGGCCTCGAATCGGACTATACCTCCCTGCCCCTGACGACCTACCGCACGCGCATCGCGGAGAACCTCTATGCCGCGGTGGGCAGCATCGCGCAGGATGATTTCGTGCTCTGCCTGTCGCACGAGGTGCCCGCCGATAAGACGATCGAGACGGCTTCCGGCTACACGTCCTCCGACGACAAGTTCATGAACGCGCCCGAGCTCGTGCTCGCGGGCCACTACTGCGGCGGCGTGTGGCGCATACCGGGCTACGGCGCGTTCTACATACCCGACAGGATGCTGCCGCGCAGCGGCTGGTTCCCGGCGCAGACGCGCGCGCAGGGGCTGTCCTCCGTGGGCGTCTCGCAGGTATACATCACTGGCGGGCTGTCCACGAACGCCGATGTGCGCGTGATGCCGTTCCGCCTGGGCAACAGCCCGCAGATCTCGCTGCTGACATTGACGGCCACGCTGCCCGAGAACATGCTCGAAGCGGGCTGATGGAATCAAACAAGCTGCCTCGTTGATGGGGCAGCTTGTTTTTCATCATTCGCCTGTGATCATCCCTCGACGCTGGGGCTGTGCAGGCCCCTTGCGGCATCGCAGATCAGCTTCACGCAGGTGTCGTAGCCCAGCAGGCCGCTGTCCAGGCACAGGTTGTAGTTGGCGGCGTCGCCCCAGCGCTTGCCGGAGAACTGCTGGTAGTAGTTGCGGCGCGCGGCGTCCGTCTTCTTCATGGCGCGCTGTATGTCGGTGGGGTTCTTGCTGTCGATCAGGTGGCTGACGCGCACGGCGCGGTGTATGTCATCGGCATAGATGAACACATTGAGCGCCTCGATGTTCGCCTCCTCCAGTATCTGGTCGGCGCAGCGCCCCACGATGATGCAGTCGCCCTTCTGCGCGAGCATCAGTATGAAGCGGCGCTCGATGTTGTGTATGGCCTCGCGCTGGTCGATGTACGCGCTGGGCGTGATCATGCGCAGTATCGAATCCGTGCGGGAGATCTCCTCGTCGTTGCGCTCGATCACGGAGGCATCCAGCCCGCTCTCCTTGACGGTGTTGCGTATGATGTCCTTGTCGTAGATCTCTATGCCCAGCTCCTTAGCGACCCTGCGGCCTATGGACCGACCGCCCGCGCCGTACTCGCGGCTTATGGTGATGATGGCCATGATGACCAAGCCTCCCTTGCGATATTTGGTGGGACCATTATACCACGATACGGGCGGGAGAGGTAGGGGAACGATGGATCATGTGGGAAGAATTAACAATCAGAGGCGAGTTTGCGCGTTCTCACCCGATCGTCAGTACGCGGGACTTGTCCCAGCCTATGATCTCATCCGCCCTTGTGCTGTTTGAAAGACCCGCGGAGATATAATCCGTAGTCCCAAAGTGACCGCCCAGGTCCAGTGTGCGGGAACCGTAGTCGAAGCCATAGTCGGAAAAGTGATCGCTGAGCGCGTCGATCATTTCCTGAAGAGACTCGTCAGGTCCACTGTATTCATCATAATAAAGCGGTTTGTTTGTCTTCATATCCACCAGAATGGTCCCTTCCGTGTACCCGGGATCACTTGCACCAACGACCAGCGTGATCGACGAAGCGTTTGCCCTGTAGACCACATAATCGGCGCATACGACCTCAAAGCCGCCCATCGCCTCGACGTAATAAAGATCGCCGCCAAGCTTCCATACGGTCGCACCGGACACGCCGCCGTTCTCAAGGTGTCCCGGCCTCCAGCTATTGACCAGCTTTGACGCAAGGCGCTTTCCATCCGCATCGAAGACGCCAAGAAATATCCCCTCGAGTACATCGCCATAATCGTCCTTCGTCTTTGCGCAAAAGAGTTTCACTTCGTTGTCCGCAATATAGCCATGATCGACACACCAGGCATACGCATAGCTGCCCGAAGGCGCGGTGACCTTGGCCAGATCGCTCCCCTTGAAAGCATCATCGGCGATAGATGTCACGGAAGCCGGGAATACCACACTTGTTACGGAGCTGTAGCCGAACGCCAGTGAGCCTATCTCCCTGAGTCCCTCGGGCAGCACGACCTTGTCCAGGGATGTGTCATAGCAGAAGGCGCGTTCCCTTATGTACCGGGTATCCTTTGGCAGCGTCAGCACGTCGGCCTGCGCGGCTGCCGTGAAGAACAGCACGCAAAGCATGACGGTCGACAAAACGAACTTGAACCAGATCGAGCGTCTGAACATAGTCTCACTCCTTGAACATGATTGTAATTCATAACATACGTCCATGTCATAATATTTGTGTTCTTGTTTGTTCTGCGTTATGCAACGCTATTCGTTCCCGCCAAAAAACCGCACAGCCGCCGGCGAAAGCCTTCGCCGGCGGCTGCATGTCGCATCGATCTCGTTCATTCCTCATCGGACCAGGTCACGTCGGTTTCCGTTCCTCCAGCCGTCTCTTCGTCCGGAGTCTCCTCGCCCACGTCGTCCAGCGTCATGAGCTCTACCGCGTTCGACGGCTCCGCCTGATCTTCGGCGGCGGGCGCGGCAGTCGCCGCGGCGCTCTTCCAGCCCTTGTACGCCTCCAGCACGTCCTCCTCCGTCTCGCCGTCGCGCAGCGCGCGGCCCGTCAACAGGAAACGGCCGTTGTCGCTCGAATAGCTGCACGTCACCAGCATCACCAGCTGGTCGTCCGTGCGCACGTCCACCGGGGCCTCGGGGTACATGCTGCGCGCCTTCAAGCCGTCTATGAACGAGGCGCATTCCGCGTCGTTGTTGAAGTTGAAATAGGTGATGCCGAAGTAGCTCTTGTCGCCCGTGTTCATCGACGCGTCGAACGCCGAGAACAGCACGTATTTGCGCGGCTCGTCCTCGTAGGCGTTCTGCAGCGTCACGACAGGATGCGCGATCAGATAATCCCTGTCGCGGTACGAATCCATATCGCCGAACATCGAGCCGGAGCGCATGTTGTGGCCATAGATCAGCAGCAGGTCGTCGGAGAAGTCCGGCGCGTTGCGCTTGTCTAAGAATATGGTGCCGACGATGTCGTTGTTGCCCTCGAAGTCGTGCGAGAGGTAGTAGTCGTTGTCATCCTCGCGCCAGACCACCGGGTAGTCGATCTCGCTGCCCGCGTTGATCCATCCTATGACGTCCGGGTTCACCTCGTATAGCTCCCTGAAGGAGTCGTTCATCGCGGGCGTGGGTTCGGGCGAGGGCGTGGGCACCGCAGTGGGCGTCGCGGTCGGGGCCTCGGTGGGCGCTTCTGTCGGGGCCGGCGTGGGCGCCGCAGTGGGCGCTTCCGTC
>SVGK01000152.1 GCA_015056395.1 Clostridiales bacterium | reverse complement strand
AAAAGATGTATCATATCCATGCCTTTAGTATAGCACAGATCATATGATTTGTCTATCTTTATTTGCCAAAGTAATATCTTGTGGACGGCTGCCAGAAGATCGACGAGGGCGTCTACGGGAAGTCCATCACCGACCCGTGCCTGGGCTGGGAGAAGACGGAACACCTCGTGCTGGATCTGGCGGAGATGGCATGAATGCGGCGCGGGCGGGGCCATGCAGCCCTGCCCGCGCCGTCGTCTTTATCCGTGGCGCTCAATCGCTTATGCGGCTGACCATGGCATATCCCTGCCCGGTCAGGAACTCCTCGACCTCCATGGCGTCCTGCGTGCGCATTATCGCCACGGGCTTGTGGCTCAGGTTCGAATAGGTCACGTAGATATAGTCGATGTTGATGTTGCCGCGCTGCATCGTCGTAAGCAGTCGGTTGAGGCTCCCGCAGTCGTCCGAGATCTCCACCGCGATGACGTAGTCCGTGCGGCACATGTACCCTGCCGCGCTGAGCGCGTCGATCGCCCTGGCATCATCCGACACCAGCATGCGCACGATGCCGTATTCCGCGGAATCGTTGGTGATCAGCGTGTTCATGTTGACGCCCGCGTCGCTCAACAGCTGTGTGATGCGCTGCATGGCCCCCTTTGTGTTCTCGGCGAATATCGAAAGCTGGCTTATCATGGAAAAGCGCCCTCCTTGCGTTTGGCTTGCGATATATCATTATAAACGACGGATGTGTTATGTCTGTTCGCTGCGCGTAAAAAATGAGGGGCCTCGTAAGGAGGTCCCCCGTATGTCAATCGTGAGTGATGTCTGTAAGCCGAGTTCTGTATTGGACGATCATCTATCTAGGCCTGCAGTTGCCAGCAGGCTCTAGCGATTACCCGGAAGCGTGACGGGCCGCCACATATGCTTCCCTATCAATCTTGCACCGGATGGGGTTTACAGAGCGGACGAGTCGCCAGGCCGCTGGTGAGCTCTTACCTCACCTTTCCACCCTTACGTCCCCGAAGGGGCGCGGTATATCTCTGTTGCACTTTCCTTAGAGTCGCCTCCACCGGCAGTTGACCGGCATCCTGCCCTGCGGTGCTCGGACTTTCCTCAGGCAAAAGCCTGCGATCGTCTGGCATCCTCACGATCGAACTCGGTTATCAATCTTCCACGTAGAGTATGCGGCCGCAGTTGTCGCACTCCGCGATGGTGTTGCCCTCGCGTATCTCAAGCAGCGTCGCGCTGGGCACGTTCATGAAGCAGCCGCTGCACTGCCCGTTGATCAGCTTCGCCATCGGCGGCGTGCAGTGCTGCTTGATGGCGCGGTAGCGTTCGAGCAGCGCGACGTCCACGCGCTTGGCCTCGGCCTCCGTCTGCTCGCGCAGCTTCTTGAGCTGGGCGGACTCGGTCTTGAACACCTCGTCATAGGCCGCCTTGCGCTGGTCGTAATCCGCCTTCGTCTTGGCGGCGCGCGTGCGGATCTCCTTCTGCTGGCGGTCCTTCGCCTCTGCGTCGGCGCGCATCTTGCGCATCTCCTGCTCGTAGCGCGTCAGCGTGTCGAACACCTTCTGCACGCCTTCGGCCTTCTTCTGCGCGTCTTCGGCATCCTTGGGCGGCTCCGCCTGGATCTCCGCCGTGAGGTTTTCGAGCACCTTCTCAAGGCGCACGGCCTCGTCGCCCACGGCCTCCATCCTGTCCTTCATGACGGCGATGTCGCTTTCGAGCTTCTTCATGTTGTTCTGAAGCTCCATCAGAAGATTGCGCTGCTTGATGAGCTTTTGGCGATCCTCCGACTGACGCATCTTCGCCTCGAAGTTGTCGGCCTGCATGTCCACCTGCATAAACTGCCAAAGTGCGTTGAGCTGCATGTCTTATCCTCCAATCGGGTCTTTAGGTATCAGTAGTACATTTTCGCTTTGCTGCGCATGACCTTTACGGGAAGCCTTTCTTTCAGCATGGCCGCAAGCATGTCTATCGCCGGATCCTCCGTGGCGGCGTGGCCGCATTCGAGCACCGCAAGTCCCTCCGCCGCGGCGTCCAGCGCCTTGTGATAGCCGCATTCGCCCGTGATGAACGCATCCGCGCCGGCCGCGCGCGCCATGGGCGCGTAGTCGCCGCCCGCGCCGCCCATCACGGCGACATTCCGTATGCGCCTGTCCGGTTCGCCGTACGGACGCACCGCACCGCCCAGGCGGCCACGCACATGCGCTGCGAAGGCGTCCAGCGTCATTTCGCCGATGCGGCCCAAGCACATGCCGTGCTCCAGCGCGGTGACCTCCGAAAGGCCCAGCCTTTCGCACATGGCGTCGTTCACGCCAGGGTGCGCGTTGTCGAAGTTCGTGTGCATGGCGTAGAGAGCCGTGCCCGTGCGTATCAGCCTGCAGAGCAGCCGCCCCTCGGCGTCGTCCTCGGTCAAGCGCTTCCTGCCGCGAAAGAGTATCGGGTGGTGCGTCACGATGAGGCCTGCGCCTGCGGCGACGGCCTCGTCAAGCACGCCCTCGCTCAATTCAAGCGCGCACACTACGGCGTCCGTCTCGGCCTCCCTGTCGCCCGCGAGCAGGCCCACGTTGTCCCATTCCTCGGCGAGCTCAATAGGCGCGATGTCCGCAAGGGTCTCGATGATGTCACTTATCCGCATCGATAATAAGCCCCTTCCATATCGCGATCTCTTCAAGCAGCGGTTCGCGTTCCTCGGGCCGCCCGCCCTGTTCCGCCCCGCGCAGCGCCTTTTCCGCGACGCGAAGCCTGAACGCCTTATAGTCGAGAAGTGCCTTCGGCTTCTCCTTCAAGAGCACCGGGCCTATGACGGCCTCCTCGCGCGTGAGCGCCTGTGTCCCGGGCACTGCAGATATGATGACGTAGCAGCGCCCGCGCTCCGTCACGATGCGCTCATCGGCGATGCGGTAGCCGTGCCGCGTCAGGTATGTGCGCAGCGAGGGCTTCCCGACGTTCGCCTGCAATACCAGCTCCGCGCCCTGTAGTTTCGAGGCGCCGCGCTCGAGTATGCCCTCGATCGTCTCGCCGCCCATGCCGGCGATCACGACCTTGTCGACCGCCTCCGGAAGGCCCGCAAGCCCGTCCCCCGCGAAGAAGCGCGCCCTGTCCTCCACGCCGATCAGGCGGCAGAGGCGCCGCGCCTTTTCAAGCGAGATCTCGGATATGTCGTTGAGGAACGCGGTTTTGACCCATCCCTTCTGCAGCAGGAACGCCCCGAGCCGGCCGTGGTCGCAGCCTATGTCGGCGTAAGAGCCGCACCGGCCGACCATTTGCGCGATGGCCGACAGGCGCGCGTCCAGCGCGATGCCCCTGCCCGGCATCAGTCGAGAGAATCCTTGAGCTTTCTGGAGCGGCTGGGATGGCGCAGCTTGCGCAGCGCCTTCGCCTCGATCTGGCGTATGCGCTCGCGCGTGACCTTGAATTCCTTGCCGACCTCCTCGAGCGTGCGCGCGCGCCCGTCCTCGAGGCCGAAGCGCAGCTTCAGCACCATCTCCTCGCGGGGCGTCAGCGTGCTGAGCACGCTCATCAGCTGTTCCTTGAGCATCGTGAACGCCGCTGCGTCCGCGGGCGCGGGCGCGTCCTCGTCGGGTATGAAGTCGCCCAAGTGGCTGTCCTCTTCCTCGCCTATGGGCGTCTCCAGCGACACGGGCTCCTGCGCGATCTTGATGATCTCGCGCACCTTCTCGACCGGTATGCCCATCTCGTCCGCGATCTCCTCGGGCTGCGGCTCGCGCCCGTACTCCTGGAGCAGCTGGCGCGACACGCGGATCAGCTTGTTGATGGTCTCGACCATGTGCACGGGTATGCGTATCGTGCGCGCCTGGTCGGCGATGGCGCGCGTGATGGCCTGGCGTATCCACCAGGTCGCATAGGTGGAGAACTTGTAGCCCTTGCGGTAGTCGAACTTCTCGACCGCCTTGATAAGCCCCAGGTTGCCCTCCTGTATCAGGTCAAGGAACAGCATGCCGCGGCCGACATAGCGCTTCGCGATGGAGACGACCAGGCGCAGGTTCGCCTCGGACAGCTGCCTCTTTGCGTCCTCGTCGCCTTCCTCGATGCGCTTGGCGAGCTCGATCTCTTCCTCCGCCGTCAGGAGCGGTACCTTGCCGATCTCCTTCAAATACATGCGCACGGGATCGTCTATGGAGATGCCCTCGGGCACGGAGATGTCGATCTCCTCTTCCTCCACGGCGTTGAGCTCCGCCGGCTCCGGCATGGGGTCGTCCTTGCTCACCTCGATGTTGAGCTCCTGCAGCGTGTCCAATATGCGGTTGAACTGCTCGGAATCCAGCTCGACATCAGACAGCTGTTCGACGATTTCTTTATAGGTAAGAACGCCCTTGGACCGGCCCGTCTCGATCAGCTCCGCGACGTGCGTCTTCATGATCTCCATGGTCTCGTTGTTCATATTCCCTCATCCACTCCTTAAGCGTCCATAGCCTGATAGATCTGCTCCAGTTGTGCGTATAATTCTCTCTTCTCTGCGCCTTCGGCCCTCGCGATCTCGCTTTCGATCTGGCGGGCGCGCGCCTCCATGCGCTCGTGCCTGAGCGCCGCGATGCAGTCCTCCGCCATGTGCAGCGCGCCTTCGCGGTCCTCGGGTATGGGCTCGTAGTTGAGCGCCTGCATGGCCCTGGCGCGCCTTCCCTCGTCCCCTATGCCCTCCAACAGCCTGGCCGGGCTCTCGCCGTCAATCAGCGCACGCGCCCATTCGCGCGCGTCGCCCTCGGTGAAATCGTCCTCCGCCAGCAGCGTGGCCGGTATGCGCCCAAGGCTCAGCATGGTCAAAAGCGCGCTCTCGTTCGCCGAGACGGGCTCGACCTGCTTCTGCGGCGCGATGCGCCTGGGCTGGGCATTCCTGGCGGGCTGCAGCGCGCCCGCGTTGATCTGCCGCATGAGCACGTCCTTGTCGTAGCCCGTCTCGTTGACGAGCCTGCGCAGGTAGTTCTCGAGCTCTATGGGCGAGCGCACGCCGCGCAGTATGTCGCACGCCGCCGTAGCGTAGGCGGTCATGCCCGCCTGCGTGTCCAGATCCAGGCCGTCCTTTGCCCGAAGCAGCCTGTAATCCGTGCCGGGATACTTTGGCAATGCGTCAAAGCCCGCGCGCCCGTTCGCGCGTATGAAATCGTCCGGGTCCATGCCCTTCGGATAGTCTATGACCTTTGTCGCGATGTCCGCTTCATCGAGTATCGAAAGCGCCCGAAGCGCCGCCTTCTGTCCGGGCGGGTCGCCGTCGTAGCTGATCCAGACCTCGCCGGTGAAGCGCCTCATGAGCCTGGCCTGTTCGGGCGTCAGCGCGGTACCGAGCGTCGCCACGACGCCCTGCACGCCGGCCTTGCGCAGCGAGAGGGTGTCCATGTAGCCCTCCACCAGCACCAGATGGCCGATCGCGCGCTCTGCCTTCGCCCAGTTCAGGCCGTAGAGGTTGTGCCTCTTGTTGAACACGGGCGTGTCCGCGGTGTTCAGATATTTCGGTTCTCCCCCGCCCATGGTCCTCGCGCCGAAGCCCAGCACGTGGCCCTTGGCGTCTATGATGGGGAACATGGCGCGGTCGTGGAACCGGTCGCTCACGCGGCCCTCGCGCGCGACCGCAAGGTCTATGCGCGTGATGTCGCCTTCGGTGTAGCCCTCGGCCTTCAGTGCGTTCGTGAGGCCCGTCCAGTCCTTGGGCGAAGCGCCCAGGCCGAAGCGGCGTATGTCGGAATCGTTCAGCCCGCGCCCGTAGAAGTACTTGAGCGCGTCCGCGCCCTCCTCCTGCCAGAGCAGCCTGTGGAAGTAGCGCGCCGCGAAGCGGTTCGCCTCATACAGGCGCTCGCGCTCCTCCGCGCGCAGCGCGCTGTTCCGCGCGCCGCTGTCCTTCGGCATCTCCATGTGCGCGCGCTCCGCCAGGAATTCCACAGCCTCCATGAAGGGCATGTGCTCGATGTCCATCACGAACTGTATCACGGTGCCGCCCTTGTGGCATCCAAAGCAATAAAAAAGCTGCGCCTCGGTGTCTACGCTGAAAGACGGCGTCTTCTCATTGTGAAACGGGCAGCATCCCCAGTATCTTCGTCCCTTTTGTTTTAGAGGGACATATTCTGAGACGATCTCCTCCAGGCTGGAGCGCATGCGCAGCTCCTCCAGCCAGGGATCCGAAAGCCTGACAGCCATGGCCCCCTCCCGGTCCGTGCCGAATGATCGCATCGAAGTCGACGGCGCATGGAGCGCCGTCCCGCGTTACAGAGGTATTATTCGATACGAAAAGCCGGATTCCTGCAAATGAACGGAAATTTACGAAAAAAGGCCGGGAACGCGCTCCCGGCCGATATAGGTCTGTTTGTCTCACACCGACCGCGCCGCTTCCACGACCCGCCTGCTCCTCTCATGGTCGATGTTCTCGTTCGCGGTGCAGTCCGCACAGTCCACGATCACGCCGTCCTCGTCCCAAAGGTCGTGCCAGTCGTCGGCGCCCGGCCACAGGAACACCTGTCCCTTGACGAGGCGGTTGTTCCTCTCAAGGCCCGCGATCACGTCCATTTCCGCATCGGTCAGCCTTTCCGTCACAGCGGCCCGCAGGTTCGCCTCGTAGTTGTGTACGGAGAACGGTATCGGCAGCTGCCCGCGCTGCATCGCCCACTTCAGGCAGATGATGGCGGGATGACAGCCGTGTGCCCTTGCGATCTCCACGAGCTCCGGCATCTGCATGTCCGCCAGGTCTTC
>SVGK01000151.1 GCA_015056395.1 Clostridiales bacterium | reverse complement strand
GCAGTTGTACAGCTGGATGTAGGTCTCGATATCGTAGCCGTTCTCGTCGGAGTAGAGTATCAGCTCCGGCATGTGCGCCGACAGCCCGGGTATCATGCCCTCCTGGCGTATCATGTCGGTGTAGTCGTCAAGGCGCGCGATCTTGTGCCGGTTCTTGTTCACCAGCTGCTCCGCGCTGCTGTGGTGCAGGAAGCAGAACGTCGCGCCGGCTTCTTTGCTGCGGCGTATCGTCGCGCGCGCCTCGCGGCGTGCGGCCTCGTTGTCGTCGACGTTCATCGTGGGCGTGTCGATCACGATCAGCTTCCTGCCCGTGGCGTCCTCCGCCGCCTTCACGGCGTCGCGCATGACCTTCTCCTGCTGCAGCATGCCCATGATGGTGTCCACGCCGTGATCCAAAAACGTACTGAGCATGGGCACGCAGCTTTCGCCGTCGTGATAGCGGCGCTTGATCTGGTGGTCCGCCGCGGGGGACGTGTGGCTCCAGCCCAATATCCAGTTGGTGCCTATGATCATGCGTGAAAGGGAGACGCCCGCCACTGTCGTGCGGGGAAAGAGCCTGTCTGCCATGTCGCTTCCTCCTTGCCCGTCGGGGCCGTTCTCGCTCGCTCTATACCAGCTTTTCTCCATTCAGCAGCACCACGTTCATGCGCTCCACGCGGACGTCCTCCCATACGCCTTCGGTGACGTAGGGTTCGGCCGCCAGGTACGCGTCGAACTTTGCGCGGTCCTCGAACTCCATGACCATCACGGAGCCCTTCATCTGCCCCTCGTCGTCCAGGAGCCCGCCCGCGCACAGCACCTTGCCGTCTATGCTGGCCATGTTCGCAAGGTGGCGCGGGCGCACCTCCATGCGCTTTGCAAGCTTGTCCGGGCCGTCATAGGCCGTGATGACGAATTGCATATGGAAACCTCCTTTTATTGTATCCTCATGATCGCCGCGTTGCTCTCGAACGCCCTGTCGCTCACCTGCACGCCGGGGGCGCAGACCACCTCCGCAAGGCTGTCGCAGCCGCCGAACGCCCAGGCGTATATGTGCTTCATGCCGCTGCCGCACACCACGCGCCTCAGGCTCTTGCAATCCTTGAAGGCGTAGGGCGGTATGGCGGTCAGCCCGTCCGGCAGCGCGACCTCCTCAAGGCCGCAGCGCACGAACGTGTAACCCCAGAGCGACTTGAGGCCGCGCGGCAGTTCGATGCGCCTGAGCGCCATGCAGCCGTCGAACAGGAACTCGCCCAGGTCCGTGACCGTGTCCGGCATCGCGACCGAGCGGATCTCCGCGTGTCCCCTGAACAGCTTGTCGAACAGTATCGTCACGGGCCGTCCGCCAAACGTCGCGGGTATCACGACGTCCGCCTCGTCCCCCGCGTAGCCCGTGACGGCGCACGAGCTTTCGTCGTAGTTCATCTGGAAAGTGAATCTCTGCATGGTCTCTTCCTCACATGGGGCACGTACAGGCCTCAATACTTGTACCACATGCCCGAGAGCAGCCCGACGCTGTGTATCCTGAAGGGCAGCATCTTTCCGTTCAGCTGCATGACCTGGTCGTTGGCGGGCGCGCGGCCTTCGAGCACGTCGACCACGGCCGTCTCGACGTCGTCCAGGTAGGCCGTCGTGAGCGGCACGGGCGACTGGTCGATGTGGCCCGGATACAGCGTCACGTCCGCGAGCGGCTCGAGCCTTGCCCTGAACGCGCGCAGGTTCTCAAGGAACGTCTGAAGCGACAGGCACTCCTCGAGCTGCATCCAGAAGCCGCCGGAACCGACCGCATCGCCGGAGTACAGGCGCGCGTTTTCGCGGTCGAGCAGCACCACGGAACCTGGCGTGTGGCCCGGGAGCCTGTAGGCCTCAAGCTTCACGCCGCCCAGGTCAAAGGCTTTGGGATATGGAAGGAACGTCCCCTCGGGCCAGCGCATGTGCCTGTGTTCCTCCAGCACCGGTATGTCCTCCGGCTCCATGTATACGGGGCAGCCCGCCTGTATGAATTCGTCCAGCGCGGCGCCGCCATGGTCGAAGTGCCCGTGCGTCACGGCGAGGCTGAGCGGCCTGTCGGTCAGCTTTCTCGCCTCCTCCACGAGGCCGGTGCAGCTCTCCAGCGCGTCGATCATCAACGCCCTGTCCGCGCCGACCACCAGATAGGCATCCACCGCGGAGAACGGGCTGGCCTCGTGAAAGCGCCACACGCCCTCTGCAACGGGATGTATGCTCAACAGCTCATGCATCGTGTCTTCCTCCTTCACGCAAGTCGCATCGCCGGCCCGCGCCGCCGACAGCCTCGGCGCCCGGGCAAGCCTCCGCCTGTATTCTACCGCATTCCCGGTGCGAAATCAACAGGCAAAATGCGCGTGTATGCTTGACGAGCATGCAACGAACTGATAAAATGTATGCAATCATTCGACCGAAAGGAAGTGCGTCATCATGCGTAATGAGATAAGGATCACGGCAGTAGCCTGCGCATTGTCGCTCTGCCTGCTGCCCGTGCACGGCCCGCGCGCTTCGGCGCTGGAATCGAGCCTTGGCGATTACGAGCCGGGCGAGATCGGCAGCATCCACTTCGACGGCCTCGGTGAGATAAGCTCAGGGCTGGGCGATTACGAGACGGGCGAGATCGGGAGCATCGACTCTGACGGCCTCGGTGAGATAAGCTCCGGGCTGGGCGATTACGAAACGGGCGAGATCGCGGGCATCGACGCCGAGCCGCTGGGCGACATCGAAGTGGACCTGGGCGAATACGACGTGCCGGAGCTCACAGGCGTGGACGGCGAGATCGAGGCGTTCTACAGCGAATTGGTCGGCTATCTCGACCACGACCAGCTGACGCAGCTTGCGGGCCTGACGCCCATCGAGGCCGCGGACCTGGCGACGCTGCAGCACGACCTCATCGGCGACCTCACGGACGCATTCGCAGCCCTGGGGGTCGACGTGGCGTTCAACCCCTACACGGGCACGGCCCGCGTCGATGCGTCGCTTCTGTATGCCGTCGACAAGTACGAGGTCACCGAGGCCGGCAAGGCTGTGCTGCGCCCGCTGATGCAGGCGTACTGCAGCGTGCTTGCGCAGGACAAATACCGCGACCGCATCTCCGCGGTCACCGTCACGGGCCACACCGACAGCTCCGGCTCGCACGAGTACAACCAGACGCTCTCCGAGCGCCGCGCCCAGGCGGTGTATGACTTCTGCCTGTCCGAAGAGTGCGGCGTCGCCGACAGCGCCTGGCTTGCGCAGGTGCTCACGGCCGAGGGCAGGTCCTATGACGAGCTGATCTATGGCCCTGACGGTGCGGAGGACAAGGCGGCCTCGCGGCGCGTGGAGATCGGCTTCAGGATCAAAATGGGTGGATGACGGCAGCGGGCCATAGCCCATGTCATTATTATAGATCAACTACACAGATCTTTAGACGCCATCCATGCGCTCCAGGCGAGCTAACGAGTCCAAATCATGTTGCTTTGTCGATCTTCGCAATGGACGTACGTTACCACTTGCACGACTTTTCCCGCTATGATAAAATGAACACAGGACAGGCCGGACTGAATGGGGCTGAGGTTCTCGGGCTCGCTCCCTGAGAACATGCGCAATGAAACGGACATAGAAGTGCGCGTGCATATGGTGAATGTAAACAGGGAAGCAAGACGGCGCCGCAGGCACACATACGCCTATGCGATAGGCCGTATGATCTGAGAACTGCCGGAGGATTTCACGCTCCAGTCCTGGCTTTGACGGGATATGACGACAAGGAGGCCCATCCAATGAAGCTGGTATCATTTCTGCTGGAAGGCCGCGAACAGGCCGGGATACTTACGGAGGCGGGTGTGAAGCCCCTCGGCGCGACGATGAACGAGGTCATACGCGACCCGTCGAAGCTGTGCGCGCCGGCGGACGAGGTCGCGCTGGCGGAGGTGGAACTGCTCGCGCCGATACCGCGGCCCGAACAGGACGTGATCTGCCTGGGCCTCAACTATACCGAACACGCCGAGGAGGCCTATGGCTATTCGAAGCAGGCGTTTTCAGCGGACAGGGCGCATCCCGTGTTCTTCTCCAAGCGCGCCACATATTGCCAGGGCTCCGGCGCGCCGATACCGGCCCACGCGGACCTCACGCAGCGGCTCGACTATGAGGCGGAGCTCGCGGTCGTGCTGGGGAAGGACGTCCGCGACATATCGGAGGACGAGGTGGAAGACGCCGTGTTCGGCTATACCATCATAAACGACGTGTCCGCGCGCGACCTGCAGACCACGCACAAGCAGTGGTACTTCGGAAAGAGCCTGGACGGCTTCTGCCCCATGGGGCCGTGCATCGTGACCCGGGACGAGGTCCCCTGGCCCCCGGCTATGGACATATCCGCCACGGTGAACGGGGAGCTGCGCCAGCACAGCAATACGCGCATGCTGATACACGGCATCCCCGAGATCGTGTCGACGCTTTCCCGGGGCATGCTGCTTCGCGCGGGCACCGTCATCGCCACGGGCACGCCCAAGGGCGTCGCCATGGGCATGGATGTGCCACGCTTCCTCGCGCCGGGCGACACGGTGGTCTGCGCGATCGAGGGCATAGGGCGGCTTGAGAACACGGTGGAGTGACGGAACGGGCGGGGATGGCCGAGGGCCGTCCCCGCTCGTCGCACGGAGGAACGAATGAAACGAATCAAACAGTATCTGTATCCGCTCGTCATGCTGGTCCTGTTCGAGGCCGTCGCCGTGACGCTGTGGCTGGCAAAGGGCAACCTGTTCTACCTGTTCAACTTCAGCTACATAGGCCTGTCCATATCCCTTGGCATGCTTCTGTATATCCGGAAGTACAGATACGCAAGGCGCGTGGTCCAGCTGCTGGTCGGCCTGTACATGCTGGTCTATCTCGGCCTGATCCGCAACGAGAACATGCAGATCGAAGGGTTCTGGTACTACCTTTTCACGGGCGTCTTCGAGGCAGCGACCATACACTATGCCGTGGCAAAGATATTCGGGCCCCTGCTGTTCGGGCGCGGATGGTGCGGGTATGCCTGCTGGACGGCCATGGTGCTGGACCTGCTGCCGTACAAGGTCCCGGCAGGGCCGAGGAAGCGCATCGGATGGATGCGCTACGTCACGTTTGCCGCGTCGTTCATATTCGTATCGGCGCTGTTCCTTGCCAGGGTCGGCAACATCGAGCGCATCATGTTCCACGCGTTCATCATAGGCAACGCGGCGTACTACGCAGTCGGCATAGCCCTGGCCTTCGTGCTGAAGGACAACAGGGCGTTCTGCAAGTATGTCTGCCCGATCACGGTGTTCCTGAAGCCCATGAGCTACTTCGCGCTGCTGCGCGTCAGGTGCGACAAGGACAGGTGCATACGATGCGGGAAGTGTAAAAAGGTCTGTCCGATGGACGTGGACGTGACCGACGACGCAAGGACGCGGAAGAACGGCACGGAGTGCATACTGTGCATGGAGTGCGTCAGGAACTGCCCCAGGAACGCGCTGTGAGGAAACGCGCGCGCCATATCCGATCCTGGCACGTCGCGGATCTTCAAAAAAGCGCAAAACGGCAGATCGCCTCTG
This sequence comes from Clostridiales bacterium, assembly GCA_015056395.1. Lineage (GTDB taxonomy): Bacteria > Bacillota > Clostridia > Christensenellales > Aristaeellaceae > Faecivicinus. The sequence continues at coordinate 1,217 of SVGK01000151.1, read as the reverse complement.
CCGTACAGGAGAGACATCAAAATGATCGAGATGCGTCTGCTTGAGATACTCACCGCCTTCGCCGAGGAGGGCACGCAGGCCGCGGCGGCCGAAAAGCTGCATATCTCCCAGCCGACATTGTCCGGTTCCATGAAGAAGCTGGAAGAGGAGATCGGCGCGCCGCTGTTCGAGCGCACCAGGAACCGCATGGCGCTGAACGAGAACGGGCAGGCCGCGGCGGAGTTCGCCGGGCGGATACTGCGGGAAGAGGCGGCCATGCGAAAGCATATCCAGGAGCTGGAGCGCAGGAAGCATACCGTCTCCGTGGCCACCTGTACCATCAGCGCATTGAACCGCCTGTCTCTCGTGCTGGCGCAGGCCTTCCCGGGCAGGCAGGTGACGACATCGCTCAACACCGATACGGAAGCGCTGCAGGAAGAGCTCTTCGAGGGCGCACAGACGTTCATCATCACGGACCATCCCCTGATGGATGAAAGGGCCTATTGCTTTCCCTGCTATACGGAGCATCTGTTCGTGTACGTGCCGGAAGACGCGCCTCAGGCCGGGGAACGTTCCCTTGCCTTCGCGCAGCTCAAGGACGTCCAGCTGCTGATCCATGGGAACGGCGGCGCGTGGGAGCAGCTCCTCCGGCGAAACATGAAGCCGGAAAGCCTCCTGCCGCAGAGCAGCTTCAGCGATTTCGGAAAGCTGGTCGAAAGCCTGCCCGTATGGGCGTTCGCGTCGGACACGTTCGTCCGCATGGGCGTGCCTCCGCATCACGTGGCGGTCCCCATCAGCGACGCCGATGCGCACCTGGACTACTGGTGCAGCTGCCTGAAGGCAAAAAAGAAGGAGGCAGACCTGCTGCGCTCCTTCCTGTGACCGATGCTTTCAGTCGAGATCCAGTTTTTTGAGCCATGCGCTCACCCGATCTGCCGCGCCTCTTTCCGCATTGGTCATTTCGACGGGCAGGCCCTCCAGCACGGTGGCGCCCGGCTCCAGCTTCCGGATGGTGCGGTAGGTGCCGCCGTCCCCGCTGCCCATGTGGGTGTTGAAGGGGACGATGGTCTTCCCGCTGAGATCGTACATGTCAAACAGCGTGTAGAGTATCATCGGGAACGTGTACCACCACATGGGGTAGCCTATGAAGAAGGTGTCGTACTCATCGACGGGGATCGTGTTCCGGATGGCCGGGCGCTGATCCTCGTCGTGTTCTTTTTTCGCCAGCTTCGCCAGCG
>SVGK01000150.1:5268-6780 GCA_015056395.1 Clostridiales bacterium | reverse complement strand
CGCGCCCGGCGCCGACCGAACCCTGTTCAAATGATCCGACGCCGTCTCTATGGCGCGGAACACCTCCGCCTCGCCTACGGGGCGAAGGGCGATGTCGCTCATGCGGCTGTCGTTGCATTCGCAGACCACGGGGTTGACGCTTCGTATCGGCACGCCGTCCTCGCGGCAAAGCCTGAGCATGTAGCTTACCATCGCATCGTGGACCTTGCCGACGTTCAGCGTGTTCGTGATCGCGATGGGCGTTTCGAGCGTGCCGAGCTCGTCCACCTGTACGAGCCCGAGCGTCTTCCCGAAGCCGTTGAACACGCAGGAGGCCGCGGTGAGCTTCTGTGTGAACGGGTTGTGCACGGGAGGCATGACGACCGTGACGCCGGTGTGGCAGCTGTCCGTATCGACCGTCGCGTGTCCCACGCGCACGCCCGGCACGTCCGCAATCGAATTGCGCGGGCCGTGTTGCATGGAGCCTATGTTCATGTTCATAAACGCGCCGTCCTTTCGACCAGGGGAAAGTATATCACAATCCCCCTTTTCACGCAAGGGATTGCATCGAATGTTCACATTGGCTTCCACTTGTGTTGACGTGCGGCGCGTAAGGGAAATATCGTTTTTTGTTCGGATTGACTTGAAAACGCGCCTGTGGTATCGTCTTATCAGTACAGGACGGATGGGAGGGATGCGTTTGGGCGTCATACTTCACAGCGATCTCAATTGCTTCGTGTGACACGAGGCCTTCCGACGGAATGCTCCGCACAAAGGAGCCTGCCGTACCGCCGGCAGCGTCCCCGCGCGCACGCGGGAACGGGCGACCGTTCACGCGGAAGCGGCGCGCCAAACGGATCATCATGCCATGGGCAGCACATGGCCATGGATCCCGGGGGCGCATGGACGACATGGTCAAGGATACTGAATCGCCGATAAACGTCGTGATGGGATCGGGCCCGCCGCTGCACTCCGGGGCCCCTGAGAAGCGCGGTCATCCCTCTGGAGCGAAGGGATGCGCGGTCGATATTTGCGCTTCCGGCGGAAAGGCGGGACCTGTATCGTCCGAATGGTCCGTCGAAAGGAACGTGGAAAACCCCGGGATGTCTCCGTTGGAGGCTTTTCGGGGCATGGGAGGACGGAAAAAGCAAATGCCCGGCTGCAATGGCGGGGATACGCCCACTTCCGTCCGGCCCGGCATTGCGGGCCCTTTGCAAGGCATTCGAAGGAGGAAAGGCAGATGGACGCTTACGCGTGTGCATCCCCATGCCCGTACACCGCGCTCGACCTGGCGCGGTCAAGGGTACAGAAGCTCAAAAGGCGCATCGCAAAGGCACAGCGGGAGGGCCGCTTCGGAAGGGCAAAGGCGCTTTCGAGGCTGCTCGAACACTCTCATTCCGCGCGCGTGCTGGCCGCAGGGCAGGCCCTGGAACACAGGCAGGCCGCGCGCGATGAATGGGATACGTTGCTTCACACATTGACATCGAAAAAAGCAGGCGCTCGGAACGGGCGTCTCGCGCGAAATGCAAGGGA
>SVGK01000150.1:0-5258 GCA_015056395.1 Clostridiales bacterium | reverse complement strand
CTTGAAGGCATCGCCGCGCTCCCCTTTTCCGCCTGCGGCGATATCGAGGAATGGATGAGCCGTATCCTCGAAAGGGGTGACCTGTTCGCACTTCGTTTCGAACTCGTCCGCGCTGCCGATCGAAAGGCATGCCCCTTCCCCATATCGCTTGACGTGCTGTTCAGCCGTTGGGAAGGCACTGCGTACAGCCATGGCGGCACGGTCGCATTCTCCGCGCGCGATGCCGCGACGCTGGAAGCCGCGCGCCGTGAAGCGGGCATCATGCTGCGCCGACGCGGCTTCGACATGGCGAACGACGCGATCTGCGCGCTCAGGCGCGGCGTCGACGTGGGAGACGTGTGCGTTCGCCGCGCGGGCCGAGCGCTTCGCACGGGCCCGTCCGCCGCGGCGTCCGCGCGCTTCAGGGAGGGCCTGCGCGCCATCGTACACGATTGCCGCGGGCGTTCACAGCGAACGCTGATACTGCGCCTGAACGACTTCATGCGCGGCTGGGGCCTTGCACAGCGGCCGTCCTGCGGCCTTGCGCCCTATCGCAGGCTCCGGGATCATGTGCGCCGCGCCCTGCTGCGCTGGGCCAGGCGGCGCTATCGCAAAAAAGGGGCGCATTGGCGGAAGGCTCGCCTGTGGCACCGCTGGGGGCAGGGACGATGCTTTTCCACGGCCGCGCCGCGCGCGGATATCCGGGCCGTGCGCCTTCTGGACCTTGTGCAGGATGTCATAAAGCATCGAAGCATACGCCGCGTGCCGGTTCCGACCGGTTGCATGCCGGAACTTTGCGGGGCTTGAGCCGTATGACGGGAAACTGTCACGTACGGTTCTGATGGGGAGGGCCTGTCACGGGTCCCTTACCCGACTATGCAAGCGTGGAAATGAACGAAGACCCGAAGCTGCAGGGCAAGAAGGTCGCCGTGTGCGGCAGCACGGAAAACCGCCACGGCATCGTGCTGACGGCTTCTTATCCTGCGAAGCGCTGCGGCGTAAAGACGGGCATGGCCAACTGGGAAGCCGTGGAGACATGTCCCGACCTGATCGTCGTGCCTCCGCGCTATGAACTCTATCTCAAGTATTCGCGCGTGGTGCGAAGCGTATACCGCCGCTACGCCACGGATATAGAGCCCTTCGGCATGGATGAGAACTGGCTCTATCTTCCTCAATGCAATGACCCGCAGACGGACGGCCGCGCCATGGCCGAAGAGATCAGGGCGACCGTAAAGAGAGAGACGGGGCTCACCGTCTCCGTGGGCGTATCCTTTTCAAAGATCTTCGCAAAGCTCGGGAGCGATCTGAAAAAGCCGGACGCGGTGACCGTCATAGGGCGAAGCGACTTCCGCGAGAAGATATGGCCGCTGCCCGTCTCCGAGCTGCTGTATGTGGGCCCGGCGACCACGCGCAAGCTCAGGCGCATCAACGTTCGCACGATAGGCGATCTGGCGATGTGCGACCCGCGCGTGCTCCTGGGCCGCCTCGGCCGGAACGGAGAGATGCTGCACCGCTTCGCCAACGGCACGGACACTTCGCCCGTGATGCCAGAAGGCTTTGCCGTGCCGATCAAGTCCGTCGGTCACGGCGTGACGTGCGTGCGCGACCTGGACAACGATTACGACGTCTGGTGCGTGCTCTACGCGCTCACCCAGGACATCGGGCACAGGCTCAGGGACTACGAGCTGAGCGTGCGCGGCGTGCAGCTGACCGTGCGGGACAGGGATCTCGACTTTGTACAGTACCAGATACCGCTCTCGCGTCCCACGCGCAGCCCTTTGGAGATCGCCGACCAGGCCTTCAGGCTGTTCAGGAACCGCTATCCGTGGATCAAGCCCGTGCGCGCGCTGACCGTGACGGGCATCAAAACGGAGTGCTTCTCCGAAGTAAGCCAGACCGACATGTTCGGCGCGGAGGAAAGGCACCTGCGCCGGCAGACGCTCGACGACGCCGTGGACGTGATACGCCGCCGCTTTGGCGACCGGTCGATCGTCCCGGCCTCGCTGATGGGCGAACTGAGCATGGCGAACGACCGCTGCGAAACAGTCCCCATGCCCGCGCCCATGTTCCGCGGATAGACCAAGGCTGCCCGCGCCCCGCAGGGACGGACAGCCTTTTATCATTCTTCGATCGGTTTTTTCAGGTGCGTATCGTCGAGCATGCGCGCGATCAGGAAATGTATGCGGCACCCCTGGTCGATATAATGCTGCTCGTGCTCCGTCACGTAATTGGGAGAAAAGCCGCTTCCGGCCAGGTCGTCCGTGGCATAGGTCACGGCAAAGCCGCACTCGTCCAGGTAACGTTTGGACGCCATGAACAGTCCCTGATCGTCCGTCTTCATCCAGATCTCGCCGTCCTGCTTCAGGAACGCGCGGTACTGCATGAGCTGGCGCGGATGCGTGAGCCGCCGCTTGTGATGCTTCGCCTTTTCGTTCCAGGGATTGCAGAAATGGATGTAGATGCGTTCTATGCCGTCTTCGGGCGCGAACGTATCGTGTATGCGCGTGGCATCCACGCAGGACAGGAGAAGATTGTCCACGGGGTCCGCGCCGTATTCCTCTGCGATGTTCTTGACGGACACCGCAAGCACGTGGCGCACTTCATCGACGGCGATCAGGTTCGCGCCGCGTTCGGCGTGCGCCATGCGCGCCGTGCCCACGCCCTTGCCGCAGCCGATCTCAAGGCGCAGCGGCCGATCCTCGGCAAACAGTGCGCGCCAGTGCCCCCTGCGCGAAGATGGCGCTTCGATGAAAAACGGACAGGCCTCCAGGACGGGCTCCGTCCATGGCTTCAAGCGCATGCGCATAGGTCAATTGCTCTCTCCGTCGTCTTTTTCCGCCTCATCCGCCCGGGAATCGGTCGATTTGAGATACCACAGCACGAACAGTCCGCCGATCGTGGAGATCGACCAGAGCGACACGCCGGCGGAGACATTGCCCAGTATCAGCAAAAGCATGCCCGCCAGATAGAGTACCACCAGAATGCCGCAGACGACGGCCTTGAATGTGCGCATATCCATCGTTTACTCTCCTTGATCCGTACTGTCTTTTCTCCTGCGTCTGAGGCTCCCATAGGCCCCGCGAAGTGCGTCGAGCGCCTCGGGATAGCTCATATGGCGCATCGTCGGGAAAGCGCGCATCAGGCGGCTTTCGCCGAAGTGATGCTCCTGCAATAGTGCCGCAAAGCGCGCCCTGCGCTCCTCCAACTGCCTTCTGGCGCCGTCAAGCCGCTGCGAAACGCCCTCGCGGCCGTCCGCGATGTGCCTAATGACGTTTTGTCGGCTCCGGTCGATGCGCTGCTCCGTGGCCTGCTTCGCCTGCGACAGGCGCTCCATGCCGGCGTTCAGCATCTCGCCGCCCCTTTCGGCGCGGTCCGACACGGCCATCGTGCTTTCGTATATCTTCTCGCCCAGGCCGTCGGAGATCGCATGCATGTCGTGCGCGACGTTGTTGAGCTGCCTGAGATGGTCGTTGAGGCTGCGTATGCTCGCCGCGGTGACGACGATATCGACCGCCGTGAGCAGCGTGAACAGCATATCCATCGCGAAGACCGCCCACAGCGGTATCCGCGCCAAGGCGATGTCCAGGGCCGGCTCGATCACCTTCACCACGAAGACGCAGGCCGCGCTCCACAGAAGCGAGAACTGCGGACATACATAGCCGCCTATGTTCCACCTGGCGTCGGAATAATCCCACCAGCGCGTGTGGAACATCTTCTCGAGCGCAAAGCCCGCGACCAGCTCGATCAGCGTCGTGATGACGAGCGAAAGCAGGCAGAGGACGGCGATGTTGCGCGTCTGGGGCATACGCGCGTTGAGCGAATAGATCGACAGCAGCACGCCCACGGCGCCAAAGCCGTATATCGGGCACACGGGGCCGTTCAGGAACCCGCGGTTGATGAAGCTCTTCGTCGTCAGCGCAGCGAAGGCGACCTCCGCGCACCATCCCAGGAAGGCATACGCGAAAAACAGCAGCGCATATCGAAGCGCAGGCTCTGCCGAGTATAAAGTCATTTGTCCTCCAGCAGCGCCGTGAACCTGTCGAGCGTCTCGTCGAACACCCTGAGCGCGCTCCTGATCGCGGCGGTGCCCGTCAGGTCGACGCCCGCGATCTTCAGCTCCTCGATGGGATAGTCGCTGCCGCCCGTCGAGAGGAAGCGGAGGTAATCCTCGCGCCCGCCGTGGTTCAATATGCGGTCCGCGATGGCGACGGCGCTGCAGAAGCCCGTGGCATACTGGTAGACATAGAACGCGTTGTAGAAATGCGGTATCCTCGCCCATTCCGTGTCCGTATATCCGTCCAGCTCGACGCCCTCGTAGTACTTTTCGTTCAGCCCGCGATACGCCCTGTTGAGTCCTTCCGCCGTGAGCGGTTCGCCGGACTCATACATCTCGTGCGCGATCTTTTCGAACTCGGCAAACAGCGTCTGACGGAACACCGTGGTGCGGAAGCCCTCCAGGAAGTGGTTCATGATATACGCCAGGCGCCCCGGATCCTTTTCCGTCTTCAGAAGGTACATCGTCAGCAGCACCTCGTTGACGGTCGACGCGACCTCCGCCACGAATATCGAATAGTCGTGATCGACGTAGCTCTGCGCGTGGTCAGAATGCCACGAGTGCATGGCGTGTCCCAACTCGTGCGCAAGCGTGAACGCGTCGTCCAGCTTGTCGGCGTAGTTGAGCAGCACATAGGGATGCGCGCCGTACACGCCGCTCGAGAACGCACCCGTGGTTTTGCCCCTGTTCTCGTAGACGTCGATCCAGCCCTCGGTGAAGGCGCGGTCCAGCAGTTCGCCGTAGTGCGCGCCCAGGGGCTTCAGCGCCTCGCGCACCAGCGCGCAGGCCTTTTCGTAGGGCATGTCGAATTCGACGTCCTCGACCATGGGCACATACAGATCATAGAGATGCAGCCGGTCCACGCCCAGCAGCTTCTTTCGAAGCGCCAGATAGCGCCTGACGGTGCCGAGACCTTCGGAGACGGTCTTTATCAGATCGTCATACAGCTGCACGGGCACGTTGTTCGCGAACAGCGCCTTTTGCCGCGCGCTCTCGTAGCCGCGCACGTTCGCCTCGTAGCAGTCCAGCTTGACAGAGCCCGCGTAGGTCGCGCACAGCGTATTTATGAAGCCGCCGAACGCGCCGAAGTACTTTTCGAAGGCGTCCCTTCGGACCTCGCGACTCTTGTGCTCGCGGAACACCGAGAACGACGCGTGCGTCAGCGGGAGCCGGTTGCCCTCCTCGTCGACCACGTCCGGGAACGTCAGATCGACGCTTTCGAACA
>SVGK01000149.1 GCA_015056395.1 Clostridiales bacterium | reverse complement strand
GTTGTTTGCACAGTTTCATTCGCAAATCACATGATTTGTAGCGGCGGCTATCAGCCGCCATTTCCGCCGGACGACATATGTGTATGTTGACATTGGTATGACCGGGCGGACGCCATAAATGGCGTCCCTGCGGGAGGCCGGTCCGAAACAGTGCCCGTAATGCCATCCCGTAGCGGCGGCGTCTACGCCGCCACATCCTCTGCGGTACCGCACGGGCAATGCGGACGCGGCATGCCGCGTCTCTACGGGTTACGGCGATGTTTGTCCGATATCCAATACCTATGATTTGTCATGATCTTGGTTCAAAGCTGACAGCGTTGTCTCAGCGGGGAAGGCAAGGCCCTCCGCTTGCGATGACTGGATCACGCCCTGTTGTGCCACAGGAAACATGGCGGCCTGGAGGCCGCCGCTACGGGTATCGTTCTAAGGCCGATGCACCTTCCCGCAAGGCCCAAACCCTATCCGCATGACCTCTCGCCGCAGGCCATTGATTCTGAATTCTGAATTCTTAATTCTGCATTTGAAAAAGCTGCCGCGCCCGATCCCGACGCGACAGCCTCTCGTTTCTTCTAACCCCTCATTCCACCGCGATCAGATAGTAGTACAGCGGCTGTCCGCCGTGCTGCACTTCGACGTCGCAGTCCGGGTATTTGGCTTCGAACGCTTCGCCCAGCGTCCTGGCCTGCGCCTCGTCCACGTCCTCGCCGTAATAGATCGTGATCAGCGAGGCGTCCTCGTTCATCATGTGTTCGACGCATTCGGATGCGACGGATACGATGTCATGCCCCAATATCTCCAGCTTGTTGTCGAGCATGCCCATGATGTCGCCGGTGTGTATCTCCTTGTCCTCGTAGTTCGAGTCGCGCACGGCATATGTGATGGATGCGGTGTGCACGTTCTGCGCGGCCTCCATCATCGTCTCGCGGTTCTGGTCGGCATCGGCTTCAGGGTTGAACGCCAGCGCTGCGGAGATGCCCATGGGCACGCTCTTCGTCGGCAGCACGATCACGTTCTGGTCGGTCAGGTCGCGCGCCTGCTCCGCCGCGAGTATGATGTTTGTGTTGTTGGGCAGTATGATGACGTTGCGCGCGTTGGTCGCCTTGGCGGCCTCGGCCAGGTCCTGTATGCTGGGGTTCATGGTCTGCCCGCCGTCGACCACCTGGTCCACGTTCAGCTCGTGGAATATCTTCGTCAGGCCCTCGCCCAGCGCGACAGCGACGATGCCGTATTCCTTCTGTTCGGCCTTCCTGGCTTCCTCGGCGGCCTTGCGCTTCTCTTCGCGCTCGCGCGCTTCCTCGAGCATGTTGTCGATCTTGATGGCGTCCAGCTCGCCCAGCTCAAGCGCGTACTGGAGCGCCTTGCCGGGGTCGTTCGTGTGCACGTGCACCTTGACCACGGACATGTCGTACACCACCAGCACGCAGTTGCCTATGCGCTCCAGGCGCTCGCGCAGGCGCGCCACCTCTCGGTCGCGCAGGTCGGGGCGCGGGTGGGAGACGATGAACTCCGTGCAGTAGGCGAACTCGATGTCCTCGACGGACTCGACCTCGTGATCGTCGACGAATTCGTCGGCCGAGGGCTCCCTGGCGGGCTTGTTCACGTCGACGCCCGCATCCACGGGCTCGCCCACCAGCGCGGAATACATGCCGCGGTATATGACCATGAGGCCCATGCCGCCGGAGTCGACCACGCCCGCCTGCTTGAGCACGGGCAACAGCTCGGGCGTGCGGCGCAGTATCTGGTCGCCGCTGGACAGTATCGTGCGGAACAGCGTCTCAAGATCGTCCGTGCGCTGCGCGGCCTTCTCGGTCTCGTCCGCGATCACGCGCGCGACGGTCAGTATCGTGCCCTCCTTGGGCTTCATGACCGCCTTGTAGGCCGTGTTCGCGCCCATGCGCATCATGTCCGCCAGCAGCTTGGCGTCGATCTCGTCGTGGCCGTTCAGGGCCTTTGAGAAGCCGCGCAGTATCTGGCTCAATATGACGCCGGAATTGCCGCGCGCGCCCTTCAGCGCGCCGCGCGCCATGGCGTTGGCCACGTCGGCCACGGAGCTGCCGCGCTGGGCGTTCATCTCCTTGATGGCGGAGTTGATGGTCTGCGTCATATTCGTGCCCGTGTCGCCATCGGGCACGGGGAATACGTTGAGCGCGTCCACGCTCTCGCGGTTTTGTGTAAGCAGTGCAGCGCCCGAGGAGAACATCTCCTTCAGGTGCATGCCGTCGATTCTCTGGCTCATGTTATCCTCCCTGAAGTTAAGTCGGCCGACGCGTCAGACGTGGATGTCCTCCACGCACACGTTCACGCGGCCGACGGAGATGCCCGTATAATGTTCGACCTCATACTTGACGCGCTCGATGATGGCCATGGCTACGGCGCTGATCGATATGCCGTACTGTACGATGATGAACAGGTCGATGTCGACCTTGTCTTCCACGGCGCGGATCTTGACGCCGCGCCCGAGATTCTCACGACCCATCAGCTGAACGATGCCGTCCGTGGAGCGCTTGGCCGCCATGCCTACGATGCCGTAGCAGTTGAGCGCCGCATAGCCTGCGACGTTGACGACCACTTCGTCTTCGACCGTGACCTGACCCAATTCGGTTGTAAACTTGAGTTCCATGGGTACCCTCCTCTTACAGCGATCCATAGATAGATATACGATGATAGTATACCCTTTTTTGCGCATGGTTGCAAGCGAAAACAGGCATTTCTTTCAAAAATGCCGTCGAAGCTTTACATAAGCGGAGGGGAGTGCGGACGGAAACAAGCCGCCAGAGGCCCTATTCGGACAGGCCGTCGAGCAGCTCGACGCATTCGTCCAGGCGGTCCAGCGCCTGGCGCACGACGTCCAGCGCGCCCTGCCGCACATCGTCGGGCGCGCTCTCGCAGGCGTCCGTGATGTCCTCGAGTATCTCTTCGAGTGCATCCTCGCATTCGGTCAGCTCTTCACTGAGCCTTTCGATCCTCAAAAGCATTTCCTTGTCCATGCGGGACCTCCTGAGCGGTATACATCTGTTATTTGAACGGTTTCGGCGATGATGCGGGAGATGACGAACAACAGTGCGCGCACGCGCGGATGGACGCCATGAATGACGTACTTGCGGGAGGTCGGTCCACTATACCGTCGGGTTGTGGACAAACGATCTGGATCACACCGTAGGGGCGCCGCTTGCCGCGCGCCATCCTTCCTATGTGAACCGGTGGCTAAGCGGACGCGGCACGCCGCGTTCCTACGAAGCCACTCCTTCGCTCCGTCCTTCCCTGACCGGCAAAGCGGACGCCTCAAAGACGTCCGCCTCGCTCTCATCATCCGGCTATTGATTCTGAATTCTGAATTTGCCTCAGACCCAGACGCCTCAAAGACGTCCACTTCGCTTTAGTCGTCCGGCTATTGATTCCGAATTCCGAATTCCGAACTCCGAATTCCCTCAGATCTTGATCTCTCCCATATCCATCTCTTCTCCCCCCGCCAGTATCGGGTCGACCACTTCCGTGAGGAACCGCTCCGTCTGTTCCTTGGCACGGCCCGTGTACTTCTCCGGCGCGAGCAGGTGCGTCAGCTGTTCGCGGCCCATCGGGAACGCGGGATCGTCCGCGATGCGCTCCAGCAGGTCGCTCTCCAGGCCTTCGCCCTTCATGCGCGTGGCGGCCGCCTGGGAATGCACGCGCACGCGCTCGTGGATCTCCTGCCTGTCGCAGCCCATGCGCACGGCCTCCATCATGATGTCCTCCGTGGCCATGAACGGCAGGTTCTCCATGACGCGCTTTTCGATCATCTTGGGATACACCACCAGGCCGCCGGCCACGTTGGCGTAGAGTTCGAGCACCGCGTCGCAGGCCAGGAAGGCCTCCGGCAGCGACAGGCGGCGATTGGCGCTGTCGTCCAGCGTGCGCTCGAACCACTGCGTGGCGGCGGTGTTGAATGCGTCCTGCGCCACCGCCATCACGTGCCGTGACAGCGCGCATATGCGCTCGGAGCGCATGGGGTTGCGTTTGTACGCCATCGCGGACGAGCCGATCTGATTCTTCTCGAAAGGCTCCTCGATCTCGCGGAACGACTGCAAAAGCCTCAGGTCCTGCGCGAACTTGTAGGCGCTCTGCGCCACGCCCGCCAGCGCGTCCAGCACGCGGCTGTCCAGCTTGCGCGGGTAGGTCTGTCCGGACACGGCGAATATCTGCGCCATGCCCATCTTCTCGGCGATGCGCCTTTCCAGCTCGTCGACCTTTGCGCCGTCGCCGTCGAACAGCTCCATGAAGCTGACCTGCGTGCCGGTCGCGCCGCGGTTGCCCAGCAGCCTGAGCGTCGAAAGCGCGAAGTCGATCTCCTCCATATCCATGGTCAGATCCTGCATCCAGAGCGTGGCACGCTTGCCGACCGTGGTCAGCTGCGCGGGCTGCAGATGCGTGTAGCCTAACGTGGGCAGGCCGCGGTATTCCCATGCGAAGGCGCGCAGGCGGCGCAGCACCTCCACGACCTTCGCGCGGATCAGGCGGAGCGCGTCGCGCAGCATCAGTATGTCGGCGTTGTCTGTGACGTAGCAGCTCGTCGCGCCCAGGTGTATGATGCCGCGCGCGTTCGGGCACACGTCGCCGTAGGCGTGCACGTGCGCCATCACGTCGTGGCGCACGCGCTCCTCGTGGCGGCGCGCGGCGTCGTAGTCGATGTCGTCTATGTGCGCCTTCAGCTCGTCCACCTGCGCCTGTGTGACAGGCAGCCCCAGCTCCATCTCGGATTCGGCCAGCGCGACCCAGAGCCTGCGCCAGGTGGTGAACTTGCGGTCGGGGGAGAACAGATACTGCATCTCGCGCGAGGCGTAGCGGCTGTTCAGCGGGGACTCATAAGTGGATTTCTGCATGGAAGGCTCCTTTTCAGATGGCAGATAAGGGGATATCGGCCAGTCGGCGGCCCGGAGGCCGCTCACGGCCGCGTTCGTGCAGGGCCATGGCGGCTGACAGCCGCCGCTACAGGAAGGATTTGCGTGGCGTGTCAGAATGCGTTGCGGTGTCTCGGGCAGGTGGCGGCTGATAGCCGCCGCTACGGGGCGGATTATTGCGTCGGTGTGTTTTCTCTCACGGCAAATGCCGCACGCCCGCGACCTCTTCGATCAAAGAGATCGCGTCAGCGATCTCCACGACAACTCCTCACTCCTCATTCCTCATTTGTCTCGCTATTCCCTCACGATCAGCGCGTCCCTCTCCGCGCCCACGGACACATATTTGATCGTGCAGCCCACGCCCTTTTCGATGAACTCGACGTAGTCCTGCGCCGCCTTCGGCAGCTCGTCGAAGTGCCTTGCGCCGGAGATGTCGCAGTTCCAGCCGGGCAGCGTCTCGTACACGGGCTCGCAGTCGTACAGGTCCGGCGTGTAGGGGAATCGGTCGGTCACACGGCCGTCCAGCCTGTAGCCCACGCACACGGGGATCTCTTTAAGGTAGCTCAGCACGTCCATCTTCGTCAGCGCCAGCGCCGTCGCGCCCTGCAGCTTCGTGCCGTACTTCGTGGCGACCAGGTCCATCCACGCCACGCGGCGCGGACGTCCCGTGGCGGCGCCGTACTCCGCGCCGGCCTCGCGCAGGGCGTGCGCGGCCTGTCCGTCCAGCTCGCCCACGAAGGGCCCTTCGCCCACGCAGGTGGAGTACGCCTTCGTCACGCCGACCACTTCGTCCACCCTGATGCCCGGCAGGCCGCAGCCCACGGGCGCATAGGCCGCCAGCGGGGAGGAGGAGGACGTGTAGGGATATATGCCGTAGTCGATGTCGCGCAGCGCGCCCAGCTGCGCCTCGAACATGATCGACTTGCCCGCCGCCTGCGCGTCCTCGAGCAGCAGCCCCGCGTCGCAGATGTGCGGGATCAGCCTGTCGCCCCAGGCGTGTATCCATTCGAGCGTCTCGTCATAGCTGATCTTCGGCTGGCCGTAGCCGGACACGATCAGGTCGTTCTTCCAGTCCACCAGCGTCCTCAGGTGCTTTTCCAGAGACGCGGGGTGCAGCAGGTCGCCCATCTGTATGGCCTTTTTCATGTATTTGTCGCCGTAGATCGGGCTGATGCCGCGCAGCGTGGATCCGTAGTGGTCGTTGCCCAGGCGGATCTCCTCCCACTTGTCCTGCAGCGGGTGCATGGGCAGCACCATCATCGCGCGGTCGGAGATCTTCAGGTTCTCGGGCGTGATCGAAACGCCGCGCTCGCGTATGCGCGCCATCTCCTCGTTGATGTGCTTCAGATCGATCACGACGCCCGCGCCCAGCAGGTTGATCGTATCCCTGTGGAATATGCCGGAGGGCATGAGGTTCAGCGCGAACTTGCCGTATTCGTTGATGACGGTATGGCCGGCGTTGTTGCCGCCCTGGTAGCGCACGACCACTTCGAAACGTCCCGCGAACCAGTCGACCATGCGGCCCTTGCCCTCGTCGCCCCAGTTGATGCCCACGATTGCGCAGTTTGCCATGGAAATCACCTCAAATTACGAACGATTTTATGATGATAGAACAAAATGTTCAGTTATAATGGGCGCATCCGCGCCAGCGAGACCATTATAACAGAACGATGTGCGGTTTTCCACCATTTCCAAAAACTTATTAAAGGGAGCTGCCCCATGTCGGGACAGCCCCCTTTGGCGGGCCTCAGGTGAGCAGCATCCTGTCGTTGTCCAGCGCCTTGCCGGACGCCTCGCGGAAGCGGTCCAGCAGGTCCTTGACGGTGAGCCTGTCGCGCTCTTCGCCCTTCACGTCGTATATGATGCGTCCCTGGTCCATCATGATCGTGCGCGTGCCCTGCCTGAGCG